>JBGTJY010000386.1:0-9077 GCA_041744855.1 Candidatus Hydrogenedentales bacterium | reverse complement strand
CATCGGGAATCGCGTTGCGATACGCCGCCATCACCATCAACAGTTGCAGCGGATGGCCCACCCATTTTCCCGTCATGCCGAGTTCGATGCCGTGTAACGCGTCGTCGTAAACCTCCTTTAACGCCGCGAGAATCTTGTCCTTGTTCTCCTTGATTTGCGTGTACGTCAGATTCTCGCCGCGATGGATCGGCGTCGGATAATTCAGCGTCATGCTATCGATCGCGGGAACGTTCAGCGCGCCGGCGACATTCACGATTTCATAGCGCGCCCAATCGCACACGGGATGGTTGTTGCGAATTGCCGGCAAATTCGTGTCCGCGCTATAGTCGGCAATGCCCCAAATGATGCCGACAAGCCGATGCGCGCAGGTCTTCGCAATTTCGACAAGCTGCGCTAGCGCGTATCCGGATTCAACGAGGAACTCAAACTTGATCTGGTGCTGCGCGAGGCCGAGCGATTTCTCCAACTTTTCCAAAAGCTCGCAAACCCACTCGATTTCCCGCGGATGCTCGCACTTCGGCCACACGATGCCGGCGATCGGAAAATCTTTCGGGTCGCGTCCGCGCGCGACTTCCGGCAGCACCGTCAGCATGTCCTCGACGCACGATTCCAGCCGCAAACCCGACGGACGGAAGAACGGCAGCGTCGGGCCCCATTCCTCCTGCGTGAAACAGCGCAGCGCGCCCAGCCGGGCCTTCGCGAGCGATTCCTCCGTAAGCGCGACTGCGTCCTCGACGTCGACCATCACGAAAGGCGAATGCTTGTTCGGCGACTTGAGTATCTCCGCGATCGTGTCCGGCGGCGCGCCCGATACTTTGGCGATGTCCTCCGGGTCGATGCCGAATCGCGCCAGAATCTTGTCGACCGAAGCGAGGCCGCGAATGGCCTTCTCCGGCGTGCCGGACGCGGGCGTGGTGAAATGCGCCTGCTGATTCCAAAATTTCAATGGCAGATCGGCGCTCAACAGATCGCGTTGCGCGAGCAACAGCTTGCGGCGTTCGTATGCCTGCTCCGCCAGCTTCTTGTATTTGGTGCGAACTTCCAGCTTTTCGACAACGTCTTTACCCACTGGTTTCGTAGATACGGTCACGTCGGCCTCATCCTATATGCGTGCCATTCGTACCGCCGGTTTCTAACCGGCGAGTTCGTTAGTTCGCGCGCCAATCGAAAAACTGCCTTACCTGAAATCCGGTAGTCTGCCGCCCGCTTCAACGATCTTCTTCGCAATAAATCCTCGCCGTTGAACGCGCGGTCCCGGCAGCGGCAACCACCGCTGAAGCACATCCAATTGAACGCGCAGCTCCTCGCCTCCGTAAATCCCCGCCAAGATTTCCGTCGCCGCATCGCGAATGCGATCCGCCGCCCGCTCGAAATACAATTGCGCCAGCGCCTCCGCCGTCGAGGATTGTTCCTCCGAAATCGTCTTTTGAAGTTTGAGCACGCGCAGCGCCGTCGATTCAGCCGCGTAAATCTCGATTGCGATATCCGCGAGAAATCCCAAGTACTGCTGCTTGTCTTTATCGAGCACGCCTTCCGGACCAAAATGATCGAGCACGCGCGCAAGCGCGTAGCGGAATATGCGCTTGAAATCCGCGATCTGCTCGATGCGATCCCCGAGCGTATCGCCGCGCCCTTCGCTGCTGTCGAGTTGACTCCCCGGCTGCGTCGCGAATACGGCGGCGGCGAAACCGTCGTGTTCGCCCTGCATGCGCCGAAGGATCGTCTTCGCGGCGGTGTTGCGGCAGATTTCGCTCGTGCCTTCGTAAATCCGCGTGATGCGCGAATCGCGGTAATACTGCGCCGGTTTGTATTCTTCGGTGAAACCGTATCCTCCATGAATCTGCAGCGCTTCGTCCGCCAGCGCGTTGTAGGTCTCCGCGCCGTGCACTTTCGCCAGCGCGCATTCGATCGAAAATTCGGCGAGCGCCTTCAGTTTCACATCGATGGAATGTTTCGCCTCGTCGCCCGCCGATTCGATTGCCTGATACACGAGACCAGCCGTGCGATACGCCACCGATTCCGCCGCATACGCGCGCGCGGCCATCTCGGCAATCTTCTGCTGAATCAAGCCAAATTCCGCAATCGGCGTTCCGAATTGTTGCCGCTCCGCCGCATATTGCGCCGCGCATTCGAGCACTTTCTTCGCGCTGCCCGCGCAGTTCGCGGACATCTTCAAGCGCCCAAGATTCAGCGTGCACAGCGCGACCTTGTGTCCCTTGCCGATCTCGCCCAGCACGTTCTCGACCGGGATCTTGACGTTGTCGAGTGCCAAGCCGCATACGGAAGACCCGCGTAAACCCAGCAGCTTTTCATTCTCGCCCACGCTGAGCCCCGGCGAATTCCGCTCGAGCAAAAACGCCGTGAACTGATCGCCATTGATCTTCGCGAACAGAATGAACAGGTCTGCCCAGCCCGCGTTGGTGATGAACTGCTTCGATCCGTTCACGACGTAGTGCGTGCGCTCGGCGTTGAGCACCGCCGTCGTCTTGATGTTCATTGCGTCGGAACCGGAGCTCGGCTCGGTCAACGCGAATGCCGCCATGATCTCGCCGTTCATGCACTTGTCGAGATACTGGTCGATCTGCGCCTTGGTCCCGAAATTGATCAGCGGCAACGAGCCGATGCCCTGGTGCGCGAACACGGTTGAAGCCATCGATCCGAGATAACACCGCGACTCGTTCATCCCCGCGATGCTCAACACGGAGAGTCCCAGTCCGCCATATTCCTCGGGCACTTCGGCCATGAATATGCCGAGGTCCGCGGCCTTTTTGAAGAGCGGCCGCACGACGGAGTAGTCGCGCGCCTCGACGCGAGCCATCTGCGGCACGACTTCCTTTTCGGCGAAATCGCGGATCGCCGTCATCATCATCCGCTGCTCTTGGTCCATGTCCTCCGGAATGAGGACCTCAGCCGCGGCGGTCTCCTCGATTAGAAAATCCGCCCCGCGCCGTTGACGCACCGTGCTCATGCGATCTCCCTCGCTTCGTTGAACGTGGCGCGGGCATTCTGCCCGCGCGCCGGTCACGGGCAGGATGCCCGTGCTACGCCTACTTCTTCGCGAACCCCGCGATTCGTTCCGCCGTATCGCGAATCGTGTACTTCGTCGTAAATTCCGTCTGCAATCCATCGGCAAGCGTCTGCGACATGCCGGTGTTATACAAACTCTTCACCGCAGCCACGGCATCGAGACTATTCGCAAGAATCTGCGTCGCAACGCCTTCGACCACGGCATCAAGCTCCGACGCCGGGACCGCCGCATTCGCTAGTCCCCACGCCGCAGCGTCTTTGCCCGTGAAAGTTTTCGCGGTAAACGAAAGCTCCCGCGCGCGCATATACCCGACGGTGCGCGGCAATCGCTGGCTCATGCCCCACGTCGGGCGCAAGCCCCATTTCACGTGCGTGTCGCCCAGTTTCGCTTCCTCGGCCACATAAATCAGATCGCACCCGAGCGCGATCTCGAGCGCTCCCGTGAAGCAAAAACCGTTGATCTTCGCGATGACTACCTTGGGCAGCGCGCCAATCGCCGCGATTAGTCCACGCGCAGGCTCATCCAACACGCTGCCCACCGCGCCCGCCTGCGGTTTGCGCTCCCCGATCGACACGAGGTCCACGCCTGCGGAAAACGCGCGCCCTTTGCCGGTGAGAACGACGACGCCCGTGTCCGCATTGCCGCCGCACCACGCAATCGCCGCGTTCAGCTCCTCCAGCATTTCCGGGCTAATCGCGTTCATCTTGTCGGGCCGATTGAACGCGATGGTCGAAATGCGGCCCACGGTGGAAACTTCGATACATTCGTAACCCATTACAAAGCAGCCCCGTCTGAATTGGTGTGGAAGGGCAAAAGTATAGCAAAATGCTATTCCGCGTAGTTCAACGGAACCCTGGAGCGAATTGCAGAGTCTCTCCTTGAGGGGCGCGCTCGAACGTTCCTGTGATCGCGGCGTCCGGCTGCGAAAGTACGACCAGGATAAAAGGAAGGTCCTCATGCACAAAATCATCACGCGCGTAATATTCGGATGCTGCGCGATCTACGCCGGCGCAGCCATCGGACAAGACACGCTCTCGCCCGTCTCGAAATCCGTGGGTCCGATCGATCGCACGGAGCTCGCCGCCTTTATCGATGGACTCATGGAAGCCTACCTCGCCGGTTACCACACCGCCGGCGCGACAGTCTCCGTGGTGCAAAACGGCGAAATGATATTCGCGAAGGGCTACGGCAAGGCGGATGTCGAGGCGGATATCGACGTGGAAGCCTCGACGACGCTCTTCCGCATCGGCTCCGTGTCGAAGTTGTTCGTCTGGACTTCCGTGATGCAATTGGTCGAGCAGGGACTCATCGATCTCGACGCCGACGTGAACAAATACATCACGGGCTTCCAAATCCCCGCGACCTACGACAAGCCGATCACCATGGCGAGTCTGATGGCCCACGCGCCGGGATTCGAGGACCACGTCATCGGCCTCTTCGCGCATTCGGAAGACAAGCTTGCGCCGCTCGGCGATCTCGTGCGCGACCAATTGCCCAAGCGCGTGCGCCCGCCGATGGTCGAGTCGGCTTACAGCAACCACGGCACGGCCCTCGCCGCGTACATCGTCGAATGCGTCTCGGGCCAGGAATGGAATGACTACGTCGAGGAGCACGTCTTCAAACCGCTCGGCATGGAGCACACGACCTTCCGCCAGCCGCTGCCCGAAGCGCTCGCGCCCGACATGTCCAAGGGCTACAAATGGAACGGCGTCGACTTCGAAGAAGAAGGATTCGAGTTCGTGCCGATTGCGCCCGCGGGATCCGTCAGCGCTACATCGACCGATCTTGCAAACTTCATGATCGCGCACTTGCAGGATGGACGCTTCTGGGACAAGTCGATCCTCAAAGAAGCGACGGCAAGGCAGATGCACAGCGAATTGTTTCAGCACGCCGACGGCATCAACGCGATGGCGCACGGCTTTTACGAAATGAATCGCAACGGCCAACGGATCATCGGTCACGGCGGCGATACGTTGCTCTTTCACTCCCAATTGGCGCTCTTCTTAGATCACAACCTCGGCTTTTTCGTCTCGTTCAATAGCCAGGAAGGCGGCCAAGCAACCGGCAAGTTCACCGAAGCGTTCATCGATCGCTATTTCCCCGTCGACGACGCCCCGGACATCACGCCCAATGCCGACGCTGTGGCCCAACTCGATCGCTTCACCGGCGCCTACACGGTAAATCGCTATTCGCACACGTCTCTCGCCAAGCTGGCCTTACTCATGCAACCCATTACGATCGCCAAAACAAAGGACGGCAACGCCCTAACCTTTTCCGAGACCGGTAAGAAGCGCTGGATTCCCGTCGAGCCTTTGCTCTTCCGCGAAGAAGACGGCTACGACACCATCGCCTTCCGGACGGATGACCAAGGCCGCGTCACGAGCGCCTTTATCGGCCAGGTACCCGTCTTTGCGCTCGAACGCGCCGACGCGTGGTATCGGCTTCCTTTCAATCACGCGATGCTCGAAATCGCCGCGATCTTCGTGTTTCTCGTCACCATCGTCCGCTGGCCCATACACGCGTTTATCCGTTGGCGCTACGGTGTCGATACAAGGCCCAGCGCCGTGCTGCCGTTCGCCACGCGCGCGGTAGGCTGGCTGGGCGCGTTCGTGTTCGCGGCCTTCATCCTCGGCCTCGCAGTAATCATGGCGAGCGATCCGCAACAAATCGTTTTCGGGATTCCCCCCGCGCTGCAAGTATTGCTCGTCCTGCCGATCATCGGCGCGGCGTTGACGGTACTTGCATTCGTCTGCGCAGTCCGCGCATGGATTTATTCGCACGGCACGCTATTCGGCCGCACGCGCTACACCCTGCTCACGCTACTGTTCGTGGCAGTCCTGGCACAGCTCTACTACTGGAACCTTCTTGGCTTCAAATACTAGGTTCGTAGTTCCGCATTCATGCGGCGGAGTCCGCGCGAGCGCAACCGCCTGAAGGCGGAATTCCAAACGATCAGGTTCCGCGTTTACGCGGACGCGTTACAAGCGCAAAAAATTCAACACCGCCTCGTTCGTCTCCTTCGGCCGTTCCTGCTGGATCCAGTGACCAGCCCCCGGGAAAAGCGAGATGTTCCGCAGCTTCGGCACTGACGGCTTCATCAGAGACTCGAGCCGCGCGGCATCCGCCCCGCGAATGACGATGTCCTTCTCGCCCGCGATGAACAACGCAGGTTGCGTTACCTTCGCGCCGTCGAGTTGCGGCGTCGTTTCCCAGTTGCGCGTGAAGTTGCGATAGTAGTTGATCCCGCCGCGAAATCCCGCGTGCTTGAATTCGTTCACGTAGTAATCCAGGTCAGCCTCCGTCAACCAGTCCGGCAACTCTTTCGGCTTGCCCAAGCGTCCGATCCATCCGCCCGCCGTCGCTTTCGAATCCTTAATCGTCTTCTCTTCGCGCGGACTGTCCGGCGAGACGTACAGCCGACTCAGGATGCCATGCGGGTCCGCGTCGAATTCCGCCTCGGCCTTGCCCTCATCCTGGAAATACAAAATGTAAAAGAAATCCTCGCCGTACATGTCCTTCCACAGATCGATCGGCGATTTCGGCTGGCGTCCAAAATAGGGGACGCTCATCGCCACGATCGACGTGAACCGTTCCGGATGCAGCAACACGCAGTGCCACGCGATCATCGAGCCCCAGTCATGTCCGATCACGACGGCGGTCTTCTCGCCGAGCGCGTCGAGGATCCCCACTGCGTCTCCGCAAAGCTGGTGCATGTCGTAGTCGGCGATGGCCGGCGGCTTGTCCGAGTGGCCATAGCCGCGCATGTCCGGCGCCACGGCCCAATAGCCCGCATGCGCCAGCGCGGGCAACTGATGCCGCCACGAATACCACGACTCCGGCCACCCGTGAATCAGCAACACGAGCGGGCCCTCGCCCTGCTCCGCAATGCGCAGGTTGATGCCGTTCGCTCGAATCGTTCGCAATTTCGCGTCGCTCATTTGCGGGTCCCCGAGTTTGAAATTCCCGCGACGGTATCACCGAAAACGCGCCATGATCAACGGCACAATCGCTTCCGTGTAACTTTGCAACCAACGGCCCCGTCTCGATCTCTAATTAAAAGTGGACGTGCCTTCGTAGCGCCGGTTTTCAACCGGCCCGAGCGTCCATACTAAAATGCGGAAACACGTACTGATGCGCCAAGCTCTACTTCTAACGCTGATACTTAGTAACCAAGCAATCGCCGCGACGTTTGCCGTCCAAAACGTCACAATCATCGACGTGGACGCCGGAGTCGCGCATCCAGATACGGCGATCGTCGTCCTTGATGGCGTGATTACATACGCCGGTTCGATGAGCGGCCTCGACCTCCCGACGGACGCCACCCTCATCGACGCCGCGGGCCAGTTCGCGATCCCCGGTCTGTGGGACATGCACGTCCACCTGGCCATGTCGGGAGAGACTTCGCTCCGAACTCTCTTCGCGAACGGCGTGACGCATGTCCGCGATATGGGTGGCCCCGCGGCGGAAGTGATGCGCTTCCGCAACGATGTGGCAACTGGAAAAATCGTCGGGCCGAGGATTCTTGCCTCGGGGCCAATCCTCGAAAGCGCGAGGTGGCTCGAGCGCGCGGCCGGTTTCCTCAGCGAGGAGGAAATCCAGGGACGTATCGGCATCGCGGATGTCGCTGGCGTCGTTGTGGCGATCGACGCGGTCGAGGACACCGGCGCCGACTTCGTGAAGCTGCGCACGGTCTCGTCGCGCGACATCTATCTCGCGATAGCCGCTGAATGCCGCCGACTCGGGTTCCCCTTGACGGGCCACGCGCCGCCGCCCGCCGTTAGCCTGCAGGAGGCCGTCGAGGCGGGCCAGCGCAGCTTCGAGCATTACCTCGCGAGTCCGGGAATCAAGCCGCTCCCAACGGACCCAGCGGAATTTTTCGCAGCGTGCAAGACCCACGGGGTGCATTTCGTTCCCACAATCGTTTCCGGGATCGGATTCCGCCTGACGCCGGACGACCAGGCGCTCGCCATCATCGCGGACACGGAGGGCATCATCGACCCACGCCGCCGATACATCCCGCCCGATCTCGCCGCGTCATGGAAGTCGCAGATGGAAATGAAAGCGTCCGAACGCACGAAACTGGGCTACGCGAAAATTCACGCGGACAATCTCGCGCTATTCCGCCGGATGCACGAAGCCGGCGTTTCCTTGATGGCCGGCACCGACCTCGGCGGACCGCTCGTCTATCCGGGATTCAGCCTGCACGACGAGCTTGCGCGGTTTGTGGAAGACCTCGGCATGAGTCCCGCCGAAGCGCTGCGCACGGCGACAATCGTGCCCGCGAAGTTCATGCAACGCGACCCGGAATATGGATCGATTGCGACGGGGAAAAAGGCGGATGTTGTGTTGCTTCGTGCGAATCCGTTGGAGCGGATTGAGCACGTTCGCGATATTGTGGGGATCATCCACGGCGATCAGTATTTTGATCGGGCGGCGTTGGATGGGTTGCTTGACGCCTCGCCGTAGTCCCATGGGCGGGTTTGAAACCCGCCGCTACACCCAGCACCGAATACCCGCTCGCGCTCACCCCAGACTCGCCAAGAAATGAATATACGTCTCGATGCCCTTATACGTATTCGGCAAATATTGGCGCTCGTTTGGGCCGTGGATCCCGTCGTCGGGTAACGCGAATCCGAGCATCACGGTCTCTAATCCCAGCTTCTGCTGCAACAACGCGACAATCGGCACGCTGCCGCCTTCGCGACGGAATATCGGCCGCCGTCCGAAAACTTTTTGTAGTGCGTCTGCCGCGGCTTGCATATGTTTCGTCTTGCGATTCATGGTCGCGCCGGGCCCATGCGTCAACTCTTTCACGGACCACGCGATCCCCTCCGGCGCGTGTTGTTTTAGAAACGCCTCAAATTTCGCCTGCACTTCTTCGGGTTGTTGATCGGCGACCAAGCGCATCGAAATTTTCGCGCGCGCGACTGCGGGCAATACGGTCTTCGAGCCCGCGCCGGTGAATCCGCCCCAGATGCCGTTGACCTCGAGCGTGGGCCGCGCGCCGACGCGCTCGATCGTCGTGAAACCCTTCTCGCCCCACAACGCG
>JBGTJY010000385.1:0-6624 GCA_041744855.1 Candidatus Hydrogenedentales bacterium | reverse complement strand
CGCGGTACTCCTTGTCGACGAGGTCCAGTTGACGCTCGACGTATTGCGTCGTATCGCGCTGGATGACGAGTTCCTGTTGCGCCGTGCGCAAGTTTTCGACCGCACGCCGGACTTCCGCGGCGACGGCGAACGCGGCGTCGTCCTGCAACAGCTCGGTCTCCTTCAAGAACGACCGCGCCTCGGCCACGGACGCTTTCCGCCGCCCGCCTGTATAAATATCGTAGTCGACCCGAATGCCGATGGTCCCGCCGAAATCGTCCTTGTCGAATTCGATGTTGTCGTCGCGAAAGGCGTCTTCCGAGGCGAACGCGCGCACGCTGGGGAAAAAGGTCGATTGCTCGATCTTCACGCCCGCTTCCGCGCGCTGCATCGTGTATCCGGCGAGCCGAAGGTCAGGGCGATTTGCGAGCGCGACGACCACGTGCGGTTCGGGGTCTTGCTCTTCCATTTCCTCCGCTTGCTCCGCGAACAGCTCGGCCACTTCGAAACGCGGACCGCTGTCCTCTTGCGGGAGTCCCATCAATTCGGCGAGCGCAATGAGCGCGACGCGATAATTTCGGTCCGACAGTACGACGTTCGTGTCCGCCGCGCGCACGCGAATTTCGAAGTTCAACACGTCGCTCAACGAGCCCGTGCCAACGCGTCGCCGCGCCTCGGCCTCGCCCAGTTGCCGCTGGTTGAATGCGCGGTCCGCCTGGGCGATCGCGAAATTTTCGCGCGCGAGCTGCACGTTGTAGTACGCGAACGCGACCGCGGAAAGAATCAGCCGCTGCGAGTCGAGATAAGCTTCCTCGAATTCCAGTTGCGCATACTTCGTCGCAACATTGCGGAATTTTCGCCCGAAGCCGTCGAATACCAACCAAGCCGCGGAGATCGATGCCTGGTAACTCTCGGACGTGTCGTCGAGGTCATTGAGCGCGTCGCGCAGGTCCGCGCCGATGGAGACCAGGCCCGCGCCGACGGCCGGAAGATTGTTCCCGGAGGCGTCGACGAGCGCCCCAAGGCGCACGAGTTGCGCGCGCCGAATCGCGTCGACTTGTTCATCGACTATCGCATTGGGCAGTTCGCTCGCGGATGCGATGACGGACGTGCCCAGTTGTGGGAACCATTCGGAACGAACCTGACGCACACGGGCCTTGGCTTGGGCGATCCGTTCCTCCGCGGCGCGCAGGGAGGGATTATCGCGCAGTGCGATCCGTTGCGCGGTTGCGAGATCGATGACTCCAGTCACCGTCGACTCGGCAGATTCCATGCCGCTCGCGGTCTCGTCCTCGATCGGTGGTTCCTGCGCGGTCTCGATCTGCGCCGTCTCCCTTTGCCCGGCTTCGTCCTGTGCCTGTGCCAGCGTCGCCACAAGCAACAAGGCAGCCATCGCGATGCAATACATCAATCGTCCTTCCGCAGATTGGGCTTCGACGCTTGGTCTTATTTCGGCTCTTGCGCTTACTTCGCGGCGATCGGCTCACCCGCAGTGCCCGCGCCGGAACTGTATCCATCCGCTTGCTTATCCCGCACGCTAATCCACGCGGGCTCGACCTGTTCGCGTGTCGGCCATTTGGCGCGGATCAGCCAGTACACGAGACAGCGCAGGTCGTTGAGGATTACCATCAGGCTCGGCACGAGGACGAGCGTGAGCACCGTCGAGCATGCGACCCCAGCGCCCAACGATAACGCCATCGGACTGACGACTTCCGAGCCCATGCCCGTGGCGAAAATCAACGTGCTCAGACCGCCAATCGTCGTCAACGAGGTGAGGAGGATCGCGCGGAAACGGCGCATGCCGGCCTGGCGAATCGCTTCCATGACGGGCATCCCCTGGGAGATGTTCGTATTCACGGCGTCGATGAGCACGATTGCGTCATTGATCACGATCCCTGCCAGCGCGACGATGCCGAACACGCTGAACATGGTCAAATCCCGGCCGAGCAGGAGGTGTCCCCAGACGGCACCAATCGATCCGAAGGGAACGATGATCATGATCACCATCGGTTGCAGATAGGAGCGAAAGGTCGCCGCAATCACGATATACATCGCCAGAAGCGCCATCGGGAAACTGATGAGCAGTCCCGTGAAGGCCTCGGCGCTTTGCTGCTGCGCGCCCCAAAATTCAAAATTCCACCCGGGATACTTGTCGCGAAGTCCGGGAAGTAAACCGGAACTCAGGTCGGAGATGATCTCCTGCGCGTTCGCGCGCGCGGGGTCATTGTCCGCCATTACGATGATGCTTCTCGTCCCGTCTACCCGGCTAATCGCGGCATCGCCCTGGCCAAACGTCACATCGGCCACGGAGAAGAACGGGACCTCGTGGCCCTGCGGCGTGCGGATACGCACCTGTTCGAGTTCGGCGAGCGTGCTGCGCTGATCGAGGCTGTAGCGCACGCGCACGCGGATATCGTCGCGGCCACGCTGTAAACGCACGGCCTCCTCGCCGAAATATCCGGCGTAGACCTGCCGCGCGAGATCGTCGAGCTGAATCCCCAACGTCCGTGCCTCGGGTTTCAAGTCGATGCGCAGTTCGTTCTTGCCGGGACGAAAGCTGTCCGAGATTTGGAAAACGCCGTCGTAGGTCCGCAGCTTCGCTTTGATTTCCTCCGAGACCGTGCGCAGCGTGTCGATGTCGTTGCCGTTCAGCGAGACTTGGATGGGCGCGCCGGGAGGGCCCATTTCCATCGTGCCGAACGTCATGCTGAGCACGCCGGGGATAGTGCCGGTTTCTTCTTCCCACAGGCGCGCGAGTTCGATCGCGCCGATGTCCCGCTGTTTTCCGTCGATCAGTTCCGCGCGCACGGCGCCGAGGTTGTTCCCGGCGCTACGGTCGAAATCATCGCCGCCGGACTGACCGACGGCGGACGAGAAATTGGACACGATGCTGCCGCCGTCTTCGGACTTGTATTGATCCGTGACGCGCACAAACGCTTCCTGAATCTGCGCCACCGCGCTCGCGGTGACCGAGGGGGGCGTACCCGTCGGAAATTCGACGCTCGCCTCGAGGTCGCGCTGGTCGCCATCGGGAAACAGGACGAATTTCACGAAACCGCCCGAGACCAAGCCCATCGTGACGAGTACGACAAGAATCGCGCAGGAGGCCGTGATATAGCGGTAATTCAAGGAGGTCCGCATGAAGCGGCCGTAGACATGCTGGACGAACCAATCGAATCCCTGATTGAAATGCGCGCGGAACCGCCGGTTCCGCTTCTGCTCTTTGCTCGGATCGTTGGCCATCGGCGGCAGGTGGCTCAGATGCGAAGGCAGCATGAACAGGCTCTCGAACAGCGAAACGCTGATCGTGCTGATGACGGCGAGGGGAATAATCGCGATGAATTTCCCCATGACGCCATGGACAAACCACAACGGTATGAACGCGATCAGGGTAGTAATGATCGCCGCGGTGACGGGCAGCGCGACTTCGCTCACGCCGTTCACGGCTGCAGTGAGCGGCGGATCGCCGCGCCGGCGGTGCACATAGATCGCTTCGCCGACGATGATGGCGTCATCCACCACGATCCCAAGCACCATGATAAGTCCGAAGAGCGACAACTCGTTGAGGGTCGCGCCGCATAGCCACATGATCACGAGACCGCCGGCCAGTGAAATCGGGATGCCCATGGTGACCCAAAACGCGAGTCGTAGATCGAGGAATACCCAGAGCAAGAGGAAGACGATGAGGAGGCCCTGGATGCCGTTCCGGACGAGCAGATCGATGCGCTGCTCGATCAGCTCCGATCGATCGCTCCACACCGTCATGTGTAGGCCCGCGGGAAGTTCTTTCATCCGCTGCGCGGCGTAGGCTTTCACGTTCTTGGCGATTTGAATGGCGTCTTCCGAAGAGGTCTTGTACACCCCAATCGTTACCGCCGGCTCGCCGTTGAACGACGTGTAGACCTCGTCCTCGACGAAGCCGTCTTTCACCGTCGCGATATCGGCCAGCGTGATGATTTCACCGTTCGGCTGCGCCATCACGACAATCGAAGCGAAATCTTCGCCGCGGTACTTTCTGCCCACCGTGCGCAGGCGAATCTGTTCGCCTTCGGTGCGCAATTCGCCGCCGCTGAGATTGAGACTGCCGCGCCGCACGGCCTGCGCGACGTCGCCAAAGCTCAGGCCATATTCGCGTAACCGATCTTCGGAAAGCTCGATGCCGATTTCGTAATCACGCGTGCCGGAAATGCTGACTTGCGAAACGCCTTCCAGCGCCTGCAGCTCGTCCTTGATGGATTCGGAAAATTCCTTGAGGACCTGTTCGGGTTGTTCGCCCCAGAGCGTCAGCAAGATCACTTCGTTGCGAATCGTCGCTTCCGAAATAATCGGCTTTTCCGCGTCGACCGGAAACGTGGATATCGAATCAATCGCGTTGCGTACATCCGTGTACACATGGTCCATCGGGAAGCCTTCGACGACTTCGATCGGGACGCGCGCGAAACTCTCGGATGATACCGTGGTATATCGCTTGATGCCCTCGATCCCGTCGATGGCCTCCTCGATCTTGCGCGAGATGCCCTCCTCGACGTCCGCGGGGTCCGCGCCCGGATACGCGACGCTCACCATCAGCATGTCGACCGAAATTTCGGGGAAGACCTCGCGCACCATGACTTGGGAGCCAATGACGCCGAGGGCGATGATAACGACCATCAAAACGTTGACGAGCACCGCATTGCGGATAATCGAGACTAGAAACGCTTTCACGAATCGATTTCCGTCGTGCCTGTCATCGTGACATCGAGCAGCGAATTCTCGAGCGGATTCACCAGGCGCGTCGTGACGATGACGTCGTCTTCCTGGAGACCGTCCACAATGAAGGCTTCCTGGCCCTCATAATGCGACTCGCGGACTTCCGTCGTTTTCAGGCGAAACTTTCCGGGCTCATCCTCGCGGGCTACGTAGACGGTGCGTGCGTCGGTACCGGGACGCGGGAATGAAACCGCGCTCGCGGGCAGTCGCACGACGTTCTGCGATTCAAGGCCCGGAATGCGCACGTTGCAGAACATACCGTCGACCAACGGCAAGTCGGCGCCATTGGAAATCGCATCGGCGCCGCCGACGCGTACGACGACGCGCAGCATGCGCGAAGTTGGGTCGAACTGTTCCACCCTATCGATCGTGCCCCGCCACGTCATGTCCGATTGATCGACCCATTGCACTTCGACTGGCACTTCCTCGAGCGCGTTGAACCATGCCTTGTTCGCCGACCGGACCGATTCCCGCTGTTCGCCGAATTTCAACCATTCCTGCTGCCGCTGATTCAGGCCGACGGGAATTTCGAGTACGGAATCGTCGGCAAGGGTCATGATGTCGAACCCTGGCCGCACGTATTGGCCCACCTCGACGTGCACCTCGCGTATCCGCGCGTTAAACGGCGCCTTGATTTCGGTGCGCTCGAGATTCACGCCGGCAAGCCCCGCCATCGCATGCATCGACTGCAGGCTGGCCCTTGCCTCCTGAATGCGTGCCGGATACAAACTCACTTGTTGCGCCAATTGGTCCGCCTGGTCCAGCACCGAGTTCCACGCGCGCTCCGATTGGTCCACGCCGGATTGCGTTCCCACGCTGTCTACCTCGAACAATTGCTTGACGCGCTCGTACTCCCCTTTGGCCAGCTCCGCGTTGCGCCGGAGCGTCACCAGCCGCTCTTCGTCAATCTTGAATTCCTGTTGAAGACGCGAAACCGTCGTCTCCCACATCGAGATCGATGCGTTCGACTCCTCGACGTGCGCCTGGTAGTCGCGCGGATCGATCCGCACCAACACGTCCCCCTCGGGTATGACTTCGCCCATCTCGAGTAACGGATGAACGTATTCCACGCGGCCCGCAACTTCAGGCGCAATGGAGACGACATCGCGCGCGCGGACCTGGCCCGTCGCCTCGATCATCACGGGGACGTTCTCGAACACGGCCTTGCGGGCTTCGACGCGAATTGCGCGCTCCCGGATTTCCGCGGCGACCGGCGGCTTGCGTTGCTTGGCGAGCGTGACCATGATGCCGAAGCCAATCGACAACACGATCGCGCATACGACGACGCGAAACAGGATTTGGGGCAAATATTTCATTCGGCTCATGCGACGCTGCTCCTCCGACCTGTGGTGGTCGCCGGAGACCTCCGTTCCCGCTTTTCTTCTTCCAAAAGTGAATGGATGCGCGCGTACAACGCGCACCAACGACTGGCGTCTTCAGGCCCCAACTTCTCGAGCAAATCGACCAGCGCCCGCAGGAGCTGCCCCTCCATCGCGTTCAGCGCCGCCTCGCCTTCAGGCGCGAGCGTTATGCGCACCTCGCGGCGATCGACGGTGCTGGGTTCGCGGCGAACCACCCCGATGTCCACCAACCGGTCCACCATGCACGACGCGGAAGGCGGCGACACCTGCGTAGCCTCGGCCAGCTCCTTCACGCTCAACGTGCCGTGATCGCGAATGACCCCGAGCGTGCTGAGCTGCGGCAGGGTCAACTCTTTCGCCGCACATTCCAGCCCGATGTTCGCAGGCGCGTTTTTCAGCAGTACTGACGCTTGAAGTTCGCGGATGGTTTTGTACAACCCGCGGGCCTGCTCGAGCAGAAGGGGATCCATGGAAAGGTGAAGGGCAACCGGAAATTGTTTAGAAGGAGATAGTTAGCAGTTCGAATTATTTTATA
>JBGTJY010000384.1:0-2849 GCA_041744855.1 Candidatus Hydrogenedentales bacterium | reverse complement strand
CCGCGACCGCCTCTTTCATGACGGCGTCCACGTCTTCGAAATAAAGGTAAAGCGTGGTCGCGGTGCCGCCGATGGTTTGCGGAGCGAGAACGTCCCAATCTGGAAATTCGTCCGAGAGCATGATGTGCGAATCGCCGATCTTGAGCTCGGCGTGCATGACTTTGCCGTCGGGCGCGTCCATCCGGAAAACTTCGGTCGCGTTGAAAATGCGTTTGTAAAACTCGATCGCCTTGGCCGCGCCTTTGATCGCAAGCGAAGGAGTGACGGTGTGGTAGCCGGGCGCTTGAAACGGGACTTTCGTGCTCATGAGAATACCAGAGGCCGCTTCGGCGCATTGGCAAACGACATGGACGCGACGACCCGCGGCCGGAATCAGATTGGGAGAGATCAACTCGAAATTGGCCGAGAGTGTAGCATGCAAACTGAAATCATCAGGATGATCCACGACTTCGAACATGGGCGGCTGAGCCGGCGACAATTGATCGCCCACCTCGCCGGCATGATTGCGGCCAGCGTGAGCGCAACGGTCGCCTTCGCCGACCAGCAAACCCAACCCGCCGCGCCGCCTCCGGCAGATTCGGGCGCCACCTTCGATGCCATCGATCTCAACCACATCGCGCTCAGCGTGCGCGACGTGGAGCGGTCGCAGAAATGGTATGAGGAGCACCTCGGCTTGAAGCCGATGGGCAGGGAAGGTTTTCTGACCACCGGCAAAGGCTGGCTGGCGCTCTTCCAAGGCGACAAACCCGGCCTTCATCACTATTGCTACAGCATCGCGAATTACGAGCCCGCCGCCGCGAGCGCGCGACTCGAGGCCGTCGGCCTGACGCCGAAGCGCCGGGGCGGGCGCGTCTATTTCGATGATCCCGATGGGATCGAATGCCAGGTGGCAGGGGCGTGATGCGCGGCAGCCGCTTTCGCGCTCGAGACTTGGGACGCGGTTGAGATTTGTGATTTGGTGCCCGGAGTTTTTCGCGCGATGTTCCCGGCCCGGGCGAACGCCCTGGATGAACCTCTAAAAACACACAAATATGGAACCCGTATACATTCTTGGCGCCGGCCGGACTGATTTTAAACGCAACCTCCGCAAAGAGGGCAAAACACTGCGCGATCTCATCGTGGAGGCGGGGCAGGCGGCGCTGAAGGATGCGAAGATCGACCCGTCGCATATCGAAGCGGCCGCGGTCGGAAATTTCAACGGCGGGCAGTTTACGAAGCAGCTTCATCTCGGCGCGTTTGTGCCGGAGATCGATCCGGCTTTGCACGGTATCCCGACGATGCACACGGAGGCGGCTTGCGCTTCGGGTGCGCTTTCGGTTCTGCTCGGCTCGCAGTGGATCATGGGCGGTTTCCACGATGCGGTGCTGGTGGTGGGCGCGGAACAGCAGAAGACGATGTCGGCTAAAGATGGATCCGACGTGTTGGGCGCGGCGGCTGACTATCACGTCGAGCAACCGGAATATGGCGACTTCATGTTTCCGAAGTTGTTTGGACGGATCGCGCAGATTTACATCGAGAAGTACGGCGCGTCGGAGAAGGAACTTTCATGGGTGGCTTACAAAAATTACGCGCATGCGCGGTTGAATCCGATGGCGCAGATGCGCGACGCGGATCTGACCTACGATTCCGCCTCGCAGGTGTCGGATAAGAATCCGAGCGTGGCCCCGCCCTTGAAGGTTTCGGATTGCTCGCAGATCACCGATGGCGGTGCGGCCCTGGTGCTCGTCTCCGGCAAATACATGGACAAGATGGGACTCGATAAATCGAAGCACCCGCGTCTTCTCGGCTATGGCAGCTCGACCGATTATCTCGCGCTGGAAAAGAAAGATGCGCCGACGTTTTCGACCGCGACGAAGGCAGCGGAGAAAGCTTTTGGAATGGCGAACCTGACTCCGAAAGACATGCACGGCGTGGAGGTGCACGATTGTTTCTCCATTACGGAAATCTGCGCCTACGAGATTCTCGGTCTGGCGGATCGCGGCAAGGGCGCGGAGCTGGCCATGAGTGGCGCGACGGCGTTGCCTCAGGTACGCGGTGAGCATATCAAAGGCAAAATCGGCTGGGAGATTCCAGTGAACGCCGGCGGCGGGTTGATTGGCGATGGTCACCCGGTGGGCGCGACGGGCGTGCGGCAGGTGGTGGAAGGGTATCAGCAAATGACGGAGCAAGGCGGCGCGCGCCAGATTCCGGGCTGCAAACGTTTCCTTACCTTCAACATGGGCGGAAGTCTGACGACGGCCGTGGCCATGGTGTGGGCGCGCGACTAATCCGTTAGGCGCGGAACTTCGCGCGCGCAGACAAAAAGCGGACGCGAGCGACGTCTTCCTTATATGAGGGAGCACGACGCAAGAAATGTCTCCGTGCGCTCCGGTGGTATGATCACTCCGGATGCGTCTCTGAATATTTTTGAATCCAAACGCCGCGCGGCTGCATCTCATCAGAAGATGCAGATGGAAGATTCAATAGCCGAAATCGTCGCTTTCGAGCGCCGACTCGTTAGCCGAAAAATTGTGTTCCCGATTTCGGAACGGCGATTCCCGTTCTCGCAACGGATTGCTCGAGCAGGCGCAGGCGTATTAACTCGCAACACTCTGCGAAACGGCACTTTACGGCCAATGAATATTCGTTGGCACGCATGATGCAATAGCCTTTCCAAGTCAACCAAACCACACCCCAATATGAAAACCACGATCTACACCGAACACGAAGAATCGACCTACGCGTTGCTCGTGCGCTCGCAGCAAGAAGAACGCACTCTGCCGGAAACGGCTGTGTATTTCTTGCTCATTGTGACCATGACTTTTTCGGTCTGGCAGACGGCGCAACAGCGCTTCCAGCTCCCGAACATC
>JBGTJY010000383.1:0-4655 GCA_041744855.1 Candidatus Hydrogenedentales bacterium | reverse complement strand
GCGGCCGGGGGGTCGCTTCGCGCAGCGCCCCTACATGATCCTGTGGAGCAATCACCTGTCGGGTTTTCCTTCGCGCAGCTCGATTTTGATGGGGATACCTTCGAACCCGAATCGCTCGCGAATTTTATTCTCGACGTAACGGACGTAGCTGAAGTGGAACAGTCTGGCCTGGTTCACGAAAAGAACAAACAATGTCGGCTGGACGCCCGCTTGGGTCGCGTAGAGAATCTTGGCGGATTTACCCCCGCGGCCGGAGGGCTTGTGTTCGCCGCGAATATCTTCGAAGAGCTTATTGAGTTCCGCCGTGGAGATTCGCTTCTTCGCCTCGGATGCCACGCGGTCGACGTACTCGAACGATTTGTAGATGCGCTGACGAGTGAAATTCGAGATGGTCATGTAGGGCACGTATTTAAGGGACGGGATTTTTAGATCGACCTCGTCGGCGAGGGCCTTGAACTTTTTTTCTTTGTCTTCGATCAAGTCCCACTTAGTCCAGACGATGATCATCGCAGTGCCGTTGTCGCGCGCGTAACCGATAATGCGCTTGTCCTGTTCGGCAATGCCGTCTGTTGCGTCGACCATAACGAGGCACACGTCGGCGCGGCGAATGCTCCGCAGCGACCGGCTGACGCTGAACTGCTCGACGGGTTCCGAGATGCCGGCCTTGCGCCGCATGCCCGCGGTGTCGATCAGCAGATAGTCTTTGCCTTCCCATTGAAACTCGATGTCGATGGCGTCACGGGTCGTGCCGGGCGTCGCGTCGACGATGGTCCGCTCTTCGTTGAGCAGCGCGTTGATGAAGGACGATTTTCCGACGTTGGGTTTGCCCACGACGGCAACTTTGGTAACGGTCGGGTCGTCCTCTTCGGTCCCCGCTTCTTCAGGGGATTCCGGAAGGCGCGCGAGGATTTCTTCGACGAGATCCGCCACGCCGCCGCCATGTCCCGATGAGATCGCCCAGGGCTCGCCCATCCCCAGTTCATGAAAGTTGTGCTTGTTCATTTCCATGTGCGGGTTGTCGAGTTTATTCACGGCGAGCAGGATGGGCTTGCCCAGCCGGAACAATTCCTCGGCCAGTTCGCGATCGACGCGCGTGATTTCCTGTTGGCCGTCGACGACAAAGACGATGACCGTGGCTTCCTTCAGCGCGACGCGGACTTGCTCCTGCATCTTCTGCACGATCGAATCTTCGGGATGCTCGACAATGCCGCCGGTGTCGACGATGCGAAAGGCGCGGTCGTTGGCATGCGCGATACCGATATGGCGGTCGCGCGTAGTTCCCTCGACGCCGTGCATGATCGCCCGCTGCTTACCGAGGATGCGGTTATAGAGCGTCGATTTGCCGACGTTCGGCCGGCCGCAGATGGCCACGAGCGGTAATTTCTTGGGGCGGCTCATTGCACGGATCCCTTGCGGCGCGAATGGCCGATGCCTTCAACGAGATAATCCATCCACGACGCGATGCCGACACCAACGAGCGCAATCAAAAGCCAATTCGCGAATGGGACCTCCGCCAACACACCGAGCGCCGCCACGCATTCAACGACCGTATTCAGTTTGCCGAGGAATCGCGGATGAAACTGTACCTCGCCGTACATGCGTTTGATGAGAAATGCCCCGCCGGTAATCGTTGCGTCGCGCGTGAGCAGGAACACGGGCAGCCACATGGGAACCGCGGTTTCGAAATGCGGATTGACGGCGAGAAAAATGAACGTGAGGATGACGAGCAATTTGTCGGCTAGCGGATCCAGCACACGGCCGAATTGCGACTGCTGGTTAAAGTGCCGCGCGATGTAGCCATCAACGGCGTCCGACGCGGCGGCGAGCGCATACGCCACGAAGGCAAGCATGCGCGGCCATTGCTCTTCGCCGCGATACAGCACGATGCCGGCGAGACACACTGGAATCAGCAAAAGCCGGAGCACGCTGATTTGATTGGGTACGGTCAAGGCCTTCTCCGGGAGGGAGGATCTCCGGCGCGCCCACGATTTCGTTCGCGACCGCGCGTTCAATCGCTTCCCACGCCAGACAAAAAATTACCGCGACGACGAGGGTCGCGGCATCTATACTCACCCAACGGGGATGTATTTAGGTAATTCGTAGCACATCGGGCCTGCCTTCCTCCGGATGGAGGAGTGGGAGTGGCAAAGCGCCGCTATGCGACGAATTAAGAACTACTTAGTGCGGCGGTATTCTATTAGATAGGGTCGACCGCACGCAAATCCGCTTCTCGACTCCGCGGCTTAGGTCGCGTACGCTACGGCGATGATTCGAATCCAGATCGTCCTGTGTAGCTTGTTTGCGTGTGCAAGCGGGGCTTTGGCTCAGCCCGATGACTTTCCCCGGTTCACCGTGCCCGGCCACGAAGCCGCGATGAAAACCCTGCGCGACCTGTACTGGCTGCATTACCCCGGCGCGGGACCCAAGGCGACGCTGTGGGACGAGTGGCTGACGGGGCCGAGCCTATGGCCGGGCGTCGTATCGAACAATTCGGCCGACGATTTCCGAGCGGCGTGGGCGCGCACAATGGCCGAGCGCTGGATGGACGATGAGGGCTACGTCGCCACGCATCAGCACGCGTCGATCGCGCATCAGTGGGGATGGCCGTTTCCGTTTTGGAAACAAGGGGGCCCCGACACGTGGGGCTGGCACTCCTCGCTCGAAGGTGTGCCGGACGGTTGGCACGGGACGGAGACGCGCGACCAGGCCGGGTGGGAAGGCGCTAACGTCATCGACGGCGGCATCGATGGAAGCGCGTGGAACATTCGGCTCGCGGAATTCGATGCGAGCATCACTACGCCGCCGTTGCGCATTGATGTGTTGCAGTCGCCGTTCTTGCAAGTCCGATGGCGTGCGAAGGGACTAGGGCCGGCGCGGCCGTTCATCGAATGGACTACGGAGCAGTCGCCGGAGTTTTCGGAAAATCGCCGCGTCTATTTCGACGCCGTGGAGTCGGACTCGATTGAATACACGATGATCCCGATGTATCGCTCGCCCGAATGGAAGGGCATCATCACGCGGCTGCGGATTCAGTTCGCGAATGAATCGGATGCCGCCGAGGTGGGTATTCAAGCGCTGTTCACGCAATACGACACGCGTCACAATATCAACAACGCGAATTTCGTTCGGGGCTGCGCCAATTATTTTTTCTGGACGCGCGATGTCGATTTCTTGCGAGAACAAATTGTGCGCATGCGCCGCGCGATTCGTTACGTGATGGACGAATTCCACACGCTCGACGAGGGCGTCGTGTTGACCGATTGGGTGGGGCATGACGGGCGCTCTGGGATCGTTCGCGCGCCGGATGGCACAAAGACGCTGCGATACGGATACGGCATTGGAAATAACTACTGGGACCTATTGCCGTTCGGCCACAAGGACGCATACGCGACGATCCAATATTACGACGCGCTGCAGAGCATGGTCGCCATCGAGGATGCCATCGCCGAGCTTGCGCCTGAGGTCGTGGGGGGGATCGGCGAACTAACCCGGGAAAATTTGGCCGAACACGCCGCGAACGTGAAGCGGACGGGGAACGAGCTGTTTTGGAACGCGGCGACGGGTCGATTCAATGCAGGCATCGATGCCGACGGCGCGTCGCACGACTATGGCTTCACGTTTCTAAATCTCGAAGCGATCTATTACGACTTCGCGACGCCCGAGCACGCGGACGCGATCATGCAATGGATCGCGGGTGAGCGCGTGGTTGAGGGCGACACGTCGACGGGCGCGGATATCTACCTTTGGCGATTCGGTCCACGCGCGACGACAAAGCGCAATCTCGAATACTATGGCTGGTTTTGGTCCGGTCCGGAATCAATACCCTGGGGCGGCCAAGTGCAAGACGGCGGCGCGGTGTTCGGGTTCACGTTCCACGATTTGATGGCGAGACTGAGAACGCGCGGCGCCGACAATGCCTGGGCACGGCTGCAGGAGATCATCGCGTGGTTCGACGAAGTGCAGGCCGCGGGCGGCTACCGCGCCTACTACGATGGCACGCGCGACGGGACGTTGCAGGGCGGCGGCACGGCGGGCGGCCTCGGTTGCGACCAGGAGTTTTTCGAAAGCGTGCTCGTGCCGCAAATCATGATCGAGGGATTTCTCGGTTTCGAGCCGACAGTCAACGGATTTCGGATTCAACCGAACTTGCCGAGTGACTGGCCAGAATTGACGGTGACACGTATTCGAATCCACGACGCGATCCTCAGCGTGCGCGCCGCGCGGGAGGAGATTCAGATTACAGTCGAGGACCCGGCGCAGAGTTCCGGACGCGACAAGGCGATCGTAGATTTGCCTCCGGGAGATTGGACGCGCGACGGCCAGCGCGTGGAGCGACCGATCAAGTTGGACATCTCAACGCAAAAGACTGCCAAGTTCGAGCGGTTGTCGGACCTGCGATGAATTTCCAACCCAGCGCTACGTCTATTTGTCTGGTTATTCCGTGCCCAATTCCGGGCGGCATTTGGGGATTTTCGATACATAACGGTCCGCCGCGGCCTGCGGATCCGCGGGTCTCGGAATTGCATGCGAAATAACGCTTTGGCCTTGACGTATACATGTGCGCGCTGGGTGTAGCAATTAGTGTCTGGCCGCGTGGGATGTCGTTCAGATCCTCCGCGCATGAGAAAATGCGCTTGGAGCCAATTTTGCCAGTC
>JBGTJY010000382.1:0-2048 GCA_041744855.1 Candidatus Hydrogenedentales bacterium | reverse complement strand
TTGCGCGCTTGGACGAAATCAAGCGCGGATTGCATGCGCTCGGCGATCCACGGGTGACGACCCAAGCGGACGCGGACGCACTTGTCGCGAGCCTGCCGTCTTCGGCGTTTCTCGCGTACGGAGTTCACGGGGACGAAATCTCCTCGCCCGACGCCGGGTTGTTGACGGCATATCACCTGCTTGCCGCGAAGGCCGACCCCGTGGTGGATAAGATTCTCGCGAACACGATCGTGTTCATCGACCCGACGCAAAATCCCGACGGGCGCGATCGGTTCGTGCACAACTTCGAGATGAACGAAGGTCTCGTGCCCGATCCGGAGCCGTTCGCCGCGGAGCATAACGAGCCCTGGCCGAGCGGCCGCACGAATCACTACTTCTTCGACATGAATCGGGATTGGTTCGCGCTGACGCAACCGGAGAGCCGTGGGCGGATCGCCACGTTGCTCGAGTGGCTGCCTAATATCTACGTTGACCTCCACGAGATGGGCGGCGATTCGACTTACTATTTCCCGCCTGAGGCCGTGCCCTATAACCCGCACATCACGCAATTGCAACGCGCAAATCTTCAACTCCTCGGCCGCAACAACGCGAAATGGTTTGACCAATTCGGATTCAGCTATTTCACGCGCGAAGTGTACGACGCATTTTATCCGGGCTACGGATCGGGGTGGCCTATTTTTTACGGCGGACTCGGCACGACGTATGAGCAGGCGTCGGTCGAGGGACTCGTGCGCCGGCGGGTTGACGGCGAACTCATGCACTTTCGCGATTCCGTGCGGCACCATTTCGTGGCGTCGATCAGCACGATTGAAATGGCGGCGGACAACCGCGAAAAACTGCTGCGCGACTTTTGGGAATACCGCAAGTCGGCGATTGAAGAAGGCAACACCGAGGATATCCGGACGTACATTCTTCCGTATCGCGGCGATACTTCGCTGGTGGACAAACTCGCGGCGCTACTCGTCGAGCAAGGCATCGAGCTTCAGCGCGCGACGGAAACGTTGCACGCGAACGCTGCGGAGTATCCGGCTGGAAGCTATGTCATCCCGCTTGCGCAGCCGATGAAACGCATGGTGCGCACGCTGCTCGATCCCGACGTGCCCATGGAGGCGGATTTCCTCAAGGAACAGGAACGCCGCCGCGCGAAAAAACTCCCAGACGAGATATACGACGTGACGGCGTGGTCGCTGCCGCACATGTACAACGTCGAACTCGTCAACACGGGCGAGGCCGTGACGGGCACTCTTGAGTCCGTGACAATCGAAGCGCGCCCTGGCTCGATCGCGGATGGCGACGCCTCAGTGGCGTACCTTGCGCCCTGGGGAACGGCCGCCGCGGGACGGCTACTCACCGCGGCGTTGCGTGAAAACCTGCACGTGTGGTCGACGGACAAGGCGTTTACGTTGGCGGGCCGTGCGTATCCGCGCGGGACGCTGATTTTCAAGACCAAGGAAAACGCGGACACGCTGCCGGCGACCCTCGATCGACTCGCGAAAGCGAGCGGCGCTCAGCTATTTCCCACGAACACGGGCTGGGTCGACGACGGCGTCAATTTCGGCAGCGAGCACGTGGTGAAAGTGCGCCCGCCGCGGATCGCATTGGCTTGGGACTCGCCGACTTCACCGGATTCCGCCGGCGTCACCCGTTTCATCATCGAGCGACAGTTCAACTATCCGGTGACGGTCATTCGCACGCGGCAACTCGCTGCGTCGAATCTTGACCGGTTCCAGGTGCTCATCTTGCCGGACGGCGGCGATTACAAAACGGTTCTGGGCGAAGGCGGCGCGAAAAAGATCAAGGAATGGGTCGAATCGGGCGGCGTGTTGATCGCCGTCGCGAATGCGCTTACTTTCGTGACGCATCCGGACGTCGCGCTTCTCGCGATTCAGCAAGAGCACAAATTTCGCGAACCGCCAAAGGATGAGAAGCCGAAAAAGGAAGACGCGGAAAAGGAAACGAAGGTCGACGGAAAGCTCCTAACGACCGAAGCGGAAGTCCTCAAAGCGATTGAAGCCGACAAGGATTCGCTCGACATAGTGCAGGGCGTT
>JBGTJY010000381.1:0-4360 GCA_041744855.1 Candidatus Hydrogenedentales bacterium | reverse complement strand
CGGCGTTAGTGCGCGGGTGCCGACGCGAGTTTGCGCGGCGCGGGTTGGGCCTGTAGCCCGATATTGATTACGATGCCCATGAGGCCCATGCACACGATGAGCGCGCTGCCGCCCCAACTGATGAACGGCAGCGGGAGTCCTTTGGTGGGCAGCAGGCCCGTGGTCACGCCCATATTCACCGCGGATTGCAGCGCGACCAACCCGACGATGCCGCCGGCGAGCAGCATGCCGAAAAGGTCGGGCGCGCGCCAGGCGATGAGCGCGCCGAGCGCTAGCACGGTCGTGAAGAGCAACACCAGGGTCAGCGTGCCGGCGAGTCCGGTTTCCTCGGCCCATACCGAGAAGATGAAATCCGTGTGCGCAAAGGGCAGGTAGTAGAGTTTTTGTTCGCCCGCGCCAAGCCCCTGGCCCCATGCGGAGCCGCGTGCGAAACCGGCCAGCGACTGAATGAGCTGATAGGCCTCGTCGTCGCGATAATCCCATGGATTCAAAAACGACGTGATGCGTTTGATTCGATGCGGACTCGTGATCACCAACACCGCGACGCCCGCCGCGACTGGGATCAAGGTGGGAAGAATGTGACGGATGCGCACCCCGGCGAGGAGCATCATTATATAGGCGACACCGGCGATCACCAGGGGCGTTCCCAAATCTCTTTCGAGGACTACCAGCCCCGCGACAAACAATGCGACGAGCAGCGGCGGAACGAGTCCGCGCCAGAACTCTTCAATCTTTTCCTGGTTGGCGGAGAGCTTTACCGCGAGCAACAGGATGACGGCGAACTTCGCCATTTCGGAAGGTTGAAACGAAAAGCCCGCAATCTCGATCCATCGCCGAGCGCCGCCGCGGACCACGCCGATACCGGGTATCAGCACCAGCAGAAGGAGCACGAGTACGAACGCTACGATGACGCGAAACAGGATGGGGTCTTTGAACCGATGGTAATCGAGGTTGATTCCAATCCACATGGCAACTGCGCCAATGGCGACGTTGATCAATTGGCGGTATAGACGGCCGGTCGGGTCCGACTCGACAGCGCTGGCGCTGTAGACCATGAAAACGCCGATGCCAACGAGAGCTAGCACGGCGGTTAGGAATGCGATGGATTCACGTCTCATAGTTTTGCTCTAGCTCTTGGTAGTCTGCATATTTCGTTTAATTCGAAAAAAAGATAGCTATCGTTCCTGCATACTTTCACGATTTCTCGGCAATGCTCAGGACGCGTGACTTGAAATCGCGGCCGCGTTCTTCGAAATTGTTGTACTGGTCGAAACTCGCGCAACCCGGCGAAAGCAAGACGATGTCGCCGGGCGATGCGGCGGAGGTTGCAGTATCAATCGCCTGTTGCATCGTCTCGACCAATTGCGCGGGGACCACATCGCCATACGCCTTGGCGAACAGCGGGCCGTCACGGCCCATGCCTACGATCGACTTCACGCGTGCCGCGATCAATGCGCGGTAGGGCGAGAAGTCTTCGCCTTTACCTTCGCCGCCGACGATCAGCACGACCGGGCGCCCGAACGACTCGAGCGCGGCTTGCATGCTCGCCAGATTGGTGGCTTTGGAGTCATTCACGTACGTCACGTTTCGGATCGTCGCGACGGTCTCGATACGGTGCTCGACGCCTTGAAACGCCTGAAGGCCTCGGCGAGTGGATAAGTCGTCGAAGGATCCGGCGCGCATGACCGCGAGCGCGGCGAGCACATTCTGGACATTATGTTGCCCTGGAATCTGAATGTCGCCGATGTGGGCGACTTCGGTTTCTCCGTCGCGAATCGCGTCGCCGTCGACCCATAGGCTGTCGTGGAGTCGTTTCTTCGCGCTGAACCAGTGCGTGGACACGCCGGATTTCGCCTTGTAGCGACTGGGCAAATTGGGATCGTCGGCATTCAGCACGGCGTGATCGCCGGATCCCTGGTTCATGAAAAGGCGCAGCTTGGTTTCGAGGTAGCGATCAAAGTCGCCGTGACGTCCGAGGTGATCGGGCGTCACGTTCAGCACGGCGCCAATCCACGGCCGGAACGCGTCGATCAGTTCGAGTTGATAGCTGCTCACTTCGAGCACCACGTACTCGACGTCTGGATATTGCACGACCGCCGCGGAAAACGGGGTCGCATTGTTCCCCGTAAGGCAGACCGATTTGCCGCATGCCTTGACCATGGCCGTCACGAGTTCCGTCGTGGTCGTTTTTCCATTCGTGCCGGTGATGGCGATGATGCGGGAATTGCAATAGCGCGAGGCGAACTCGAGCTCGCTCATGAGCTGCGCACCTGCCTTCACCGCCTGTTCGACAGGGGCAATGGACGGCGCAACACCGGGGCTCGGGATCACCACCGACACGCCATCGACGCACGCATCGGTGTGGCTACCCGTTTCCACTTTCGCGCCGAGACGTCGAAGTTCGTCGGCGCCTTCACGATGCTTCTCGGTGTCGCGCGATTCGGTAACGAAGGGATGCGCGCCCTCGCGCAAAAGAAGGCGGACGAGGGCCTGTGCCGTTCGTCCCAAACCGACGACGACGACCTTCTTAGCTTTCACGTCATATTTCTTAGATTCGCCCATTGACCCGACTCGCGTTGATCGCGAGAATTTATCTAAGTTTCAGTGTCGACAAACTCATCAGCGCAAAGACTAGCGCAAGAATCCAGAAACGTATGGTTACTTTGCTTTCCGACCACCCTTTTAGTTCGAAATGATGGTGCAACGGCGCCATGCGGAAAATTCGTTTTCCGCCACGGAGTTTGAATGACGCGACTTGCAAGATAACGCTGCCCGCCTCGAGCACGAATAATCCGCCTACGATAGGCAGCAGCAATTCCTGTTTCGTCAAAATCGCCATGGCGCCAATCACGCCGCCGAGCGCGAGCGATCCCGTGTCGCCCATGAAGACTTCCGCGGGATACGCGTTGAACCAGAGAAACCCGAGGCCGGTACCCAGCATGGCCGCGCCGAAGACGGTCAGCTCGCTCGCGTCGGGCACGTGGAACACGTAGAGATATTCCGACCAGTCCGCGCGACTCACGACGTACGCGATAGCCGAAAACGCGAAGATTGAAACCACCGACGCTCCCGCGGCGAGACCGTCGAGTCCGTCCGTCAAGTTGACTGCATTGGACGCGCCGACGATCACCAAGATCACGAAGAGAATGTAGAAGGGTCCCAACGAAATAAGAACGTCTTTCATTCCGGGAATGCCGACTTTCGTGTGCAGGTTGCGCGGACTCGGCGAAATCAGTTCCGGTGCGGCGGCTTCCAGCAGCAGACGATTCAGGCGTACCAATTCGCGTTTGTCGTTCACACCGGGATTCTTCGCGAGGAGCGCGCTGATTTCGCCGTTGGCGTGAGTTCCTTTCCATGCCGAATCGTCGTAAATTCCCGGATGCTCCATCGCCGCGTTTAACTCGCGAATTACATCGGCGCGAACCGCGGAATCGAAATGGCCCGCTTCGAGTTCAGTTTGTAGCTCGGGCGAAAACTTGGCGCGGAAATGTCCCAGCGGCGTTTCGGAGGGATGTTGAAGCTTCGCAGCCAGAGCGTCCCAATCGCGAATCTCGTACGACGACAAATAGGAAGCGCCGTAGGTGAGCGGAAAATAAACGACGTACAAACCGAGCGCCGTGCCGGCGACGACCTGGCCGATGATTTTGCCTCGCGCGCTTAAACCCTCGTTGCGCTTTTTCCGAAGTTTCATGAAGTCGTCGAGAAATCCGACCGCGCCTAGAATGATCATGACGCCTACCGCGGCGAGTAATAGCGGATTCGTGAGGCGGCTCCACAGGAGTAGCGACAAGAGCGCCGACACAATAATGATCGCGCCGCCCATCGTCGGCGTGCCGGCCTTCCCCTTGTGTAACGCATGCAAATCTTTCACGTGGTCCTGTTTGATGTGCTGTCCGATTTTGAGTTGGCGCAACATCTCGATCATCTTCGGTCCCACGATCAAGCAGAATAGAAAGCCCGTTACCAGCGCGCCCCCCGCACGGACGGTGTGGTAATTGAGCACGTTCAGAAAGTCGAACCTGGGCGTCAGCAACTGCGCGAGGTAATACAGCATCAGTGCGGCCCGGCTTTGGTGGTCGCTTCGGCTACGCGCGCGATGGCGGGATCGCCCGCGAGCGACGCGATGACTTTTTCCATGCGCATGCCGCGCGAGCCTTTACACAAAACGACGCTGCCCGGCGAGGCGCACGCGCGCACGGCTTCCGCCATTGCGTCGTGATCGTCAATCACATCCGCGCGATCGAGTCCTTCCTGTTTTGCGCCGTCGATCATTGCCGCGGCATCGGGTCCGCGGGCGAATAACGCATCGACGCCACTTCGCGCCGCAGCAGCGCCCACGCGGCGGTGCCACTGCGCACTT
>JBGTJY010000380.1:0-5118 GCA_041744855.1 Candidatus Hydrogenedentales bacterium | reverse complement strand
AATCGATTCGTATCCGGTGGAATATCGGCGAGTCTGACACACCGCCACTCGCGAATCGAACGACCTCCGCGAATCGAACGAACTTGGCTATGGGCCGACCGCGATCGCTTCGGAAGCAGCGCCATCGCGCAATGCCCGCATCTCCACGTACACCCACGCCGCCGTCATGAGCGTCGAAGCGAAGTCCGCAATCGGGAAGCTCGTCCAGAGTCCCTGCAGACCGAAGATCGGCGGCAAGATAAACACCAGCGGCAGCAGGATCAGCGCCTGCCGCGAAAGCGCCAGCACGAACGCTGGACGCGCCTTTCCCAGCGCCTGAAACAGACTCCCGCCCACCATCTGAAATCCGACGAACGGCATGCACAGGATGAGCACATGCACGATGGATAGCCCTTCGGCGATCAACATCTGATCGGTGCTGAACAACGCCAGGATGGGCCGCGTAGCGAACATGAGAATGAGGAACGCGGCAGTAGACAGAATCGTCGAGATAATCGCCGCTTTGTGGATCGCCTCGCGCACACGGTCCAGGTTGCGCGCCCCGTAGTTGAATCCCACGATCGGCTGCAATCCTTGTACGAGGCCATAAATCGGCATAAAGAAAAACATCATGCTGCGATTCGCAACGCCCAAGATGGCGAGGTGAAGATCGGAGCCGTAGCGCACGATCATCATGTTGATTGGAATCGCCATGATGCTGCCGGTGACCATCTGAAAAAACGAGGACGAACCGACCGCAAATACTTCGGGCATCTCGCCGAAATCCGGCCGCAAGTGGCGAATCTGGATGCGCAATATGCTCTTTCCACTGAGAAAATAATGGCACATATAGGCAAACGTGCACATGGTCGCAATCACCGTGGCGATCGCCGCGCCCCGAATGCCCATGTGGAGCCCAAATATAAAAATCGGATCGAGCATCACGTTGGTGACGGCGCCGATGATCATGCTCGTCATCGCCACGCGCGCGCTCCCCTCCGCGCGCGCGACGCTATTGGCGCAGATGGCGGGCGCGGTAAAAACGGTGCCGAGCAGAATGATGGACATGTATTCCATCGCGTACGGCATGACGCCTTCGGTCGCGCCGAACAAACTGAGCAGCGGGCGCAAAAAGACGAGACCTAGAATCGTAATCGCGACGCTCAACAGCCCCATCACCGCGAACGACGTGACCGCCACGCGCTCGGCCCGCTCTCGATCCCCCGCGCCGAGACTTCGGGACACGATGGACGCAGTCCCGATCCCGACGCCCATGCCCATCGCGATGACGATCATTTGCAACGGCCACGACACGGCAAGTCCCGCCAGCGCCAACGTACCCGCGCCGCGTCCCACGAAAATCGTATCGACAAGGTTATAAGTCGAGTTGACGAACATTGCGATCATCGCGGGCGTCGAATAGCGGACGATGAGGCGCGAAATAGGCGCGCTGCCAAGCTCGATGCTGCGGTCGTGCATACAAGTCCGTTCGGTCGCGCGCGGGGGAGGAAACCGCGGATCATACGCCAAGCGCAATCGCATGAAGTAGCGCGCGTCTCCCCCGCTCGCTTGACCCGCCCGCAACCGAGCGGTCAAGCTGTCCCCCAATACACCCAAGGAGGTCCTATGCGCACGCTTCGAACGTCTTCCTCGCTCAATCGCCGAGATTTCCTGCGTCTCACGGGCGCCGCAATCGCTGCTGCCTCTCTCGCGCCATCGCGCACCCATGCCGCAGTGCCCGACTCGATGACCTTCGCATCCGCGCTCGACGCGGCAAAGGCAATTCGCGACAAACAAGTCTCGTCGCTCGAGCTAACGGAACACCTGCTCGCGCGAAACGCGAAGTACCACGAAAAAATCAACGCCATCGTCGTCGACATGTCCGAGAAAGCGCGCACGCGCGCGAAAGAGGCCGACGCCGCATTGGCAAAAGGCGAAAATTGGGGACCGTTCCACGGCGTGCCGATTACGCTGAAAGAATCGTTCGACGTCGAGGGCGAGCTCACGACGATCGGATTCCCCGCGTTGAAGGACAATCGCGCCAAGGCCGATTCCGTCGTAACCGAACGCATGCAAAACGCAGGCGGCGTGATCACCGGCAAGACGAACGTCCCGCTGTTTCTGACAGACCTCCAATCCTACAACGACATCTACGGCACGACGAACAATCCCTGGAATCTCGCCGTCACCTGCGGCGGCTCCACGGGCGGCGGCGCGGCCGCGCTCGCGGCAGGCCTCACGTATCTCACCATCGGCAGCGACATCGGCGGCTCCATTCGCCATCCCGCGCACTTCTGCGGCGTGTACGGACACAAGGCCAGCCTGAACGTCATCCCGCAGCGCGGTCATGTTCCCCCGCTTCCCACCGACCCGCCCTCGCCCCCCGCGGAGCTGCCCGTGTTGGGACCGCTCGCGCGCACCGCCGACGATCTCCTCGCGGCCATGAACGTGTTGGGAGGCCCCGAAGGCGCCGACGCCAAGGCCTATTCTTGGAAATTGCCGCCCGCGCGTCAGCAGCGAATCGCCGACTACCGAATCGGCTACGTGCTCGACGATCCCTTCTGCCCCGTCACGCCCGAAGTCCGCACCCGCCTCGAGGCCGCGGTCGAAGCCTTGCGCAAGGCCGGTGCGAAGGTGGAAGAAGGCTGGCCCGAAGGCGTCAATCCCGTCCAGCAGTTAGAAACCTACGTGTTCCTGCTGATGGCCACGCTGCCGCCGATCGGATCCCCGCCGGACGCTGTCTACAAAGCCTACGCGGAACGACTCGGCCAGCCGGTTCCGCTCGATATGCCCGCCGTCGCCAAGCGCGCCGTCAACACAGGCCATCGCGACTACAACAAGATGAACGGCGAACGAATGCGCGCGCGGCAAATTTGGCAATCGTATTTCGAAAATCACGACGCGTTCCTGATGCCCGTCGATTTTATCCCGGCGTTCCCCCACGACCATTCGCCGGCAATGGGCCGCACGCTAAAGACCTCGCTCGGCGAACGCCCGTATTTCGATTTGCTCTACTGGATCACCTTCGCAACGCTCACGGGCCTACCAGCGACCGTCGCGCCAACGGGGCTCACCCCGGACGGCTTGCCCGTCGGAATTCAGATCATGGGGCCCTACATGGAAGACGCGACGCCCATCGACGTCGCCAAACAGCTCGCCACGCTCATCGGAGGCTTTCAGACGCCCCCCGGCTACGCGAGCTAAGGTCGGCGGCGAGTTGATCCGTCCATTCAGTCCATCTCGTCCATTCAGTCCATCGGATCGAAAAGACCGCGTCTCTGCGCGAGAAACTACTGAAGTCCCTGCTGTTCCTTCGAGTTCAGCCGCACGTTCAGGAACGTCACCGTCGCGTAGGTGCCGTCGCCGTTGATCCATCGGGCCACGCGGCGGAACGCGCCGGCGGGGCCGACGGAGTCGTCGGTGATCACATCCGCCTCGGCCCCAATCGTCGCAACAGCCTGCTCATAGGTCATGCCCTCGCGCAGTCTTTCGAATTGCGCGAGCGTGATGGTCGCCGGGCCCGAGGTGGACTTCCTTATCCCCTCGTACACTTCGTAAACTTCCGTCGATTGCTGTAACGCGGAACCCGTGCCCGAAGGCACCCGGTTGTCGGTCGTATCGCCGCAGCCCAACATCGGCAAGCACGACAATAACAAGCACGACAGGAACAAGCACGACGGTAAGCAGAAAAGCGGAGCAATACCACGAACGACGTTAGCCATGGGCAGCGACCAAGACTCCTTCTGGTGTCCGAGATCTAAGAGCAACAGTCTAACAGGCTCCAACAAATCCCGTCATTGCGAGGCCGCGCGCCTTCAAGCATTGCGCGGGGCCGTGGCAATCTCGATTTGCGAACGGGTTCGGTTAGAGGCTTCCAGGGAAACAGCCTTCCCCGGAGCAATAACGAACGGAATCGATCATTCGTTTACGCCCGGTGCGACGCTTCGTCGAGCACCCACTGCGTCAGCAGCCGCACCCCGTAGCCCGTCGCATGTTTGCAGTTCCAATACGGAATGTTGTTCACGCCCCAAGCCGTCCCGGCAATATCGAGGTGCGCCCACGGCACCCCCCCCGTGAATTCCTTGAGGAAACAGCCCGCCACCACCGCGCCGGCCTGACCCGGCGGCCCGATGTTGCACAGGTCCGCGTGCGTGCCTTTGATGAGCTCGGTGTAGTCGTCCCACAACGGCATCGGCCAAATGCGCTCGCCCGTCGCGTCGGACGCAAGCCGCAGTTCCGCGAGCAAGTCGTTGTCCGTCGACATCACGCCCGCCGCGAAGTGGCCCAGGCCGACGATAATCGCCCCGGTCAGCGTCGCCACGTCGACCATCGCGTCGGGCCGATAACGCTCCGCCGTATAGGCCAACGCGTCGGCCAGCAACAGCCGTCCCTCGGCGTCCGTGTTGTGCACTTCGATGCTCTTGCCGTTGTACGCCTTGATGATGTCGCCGGGACGTTGCGCGTCCGCCCCGGGTTTGTTCTCGGCCGCAGGCACCACGCAGACCAAATTGATGCGCGGCCCAATTTCGCAAATCGACTTGAACGCCCCCAGCACCGCGGCCGCGCCGCACATGTCGTATTTCATTTCGTGCATATTGAGCCCGGGCTTGAGACTAATCCCGCCCGTGTCGAACGTGACGCCCTTCCCGACAAGCGCCATCGTTTGTTTCGCCTCCGGGTGTTGATAGTGCAGCCGAATCAACTTGGGCGATTTCGAGCTGCCCCGCGCGACGGCGAGGATGGCGTTCATTCCCAATAGCCGCATCTCGTCGACGTCCATGACCGCAGCGTCCGCGCCAACCGACTTCGCCATCGCCTCGGCCCGCGCCGCGAGCGCCGACGGCACCAGATCGTTCGGCGCCATGCAGCCAAGGTCCCGCGCCCAATTCGTGTTGCGGCAGGTGATTGCCGTGTGTGCGCAGGCCTCGCGCAACTCGTCGATCGGCGCGTCCCCGTCGACCACAATCGTCATCGACTCGACGTTCACCACCGGATCGTCCGACGGCTTCTTATACGCCACGTAATCGTATTGCCCCAGCATCACGCCTTCGATCGCGGCCTCGACCGGCAGCGCGACGCCGCCCGTAGCGTCGAAGACGACGTGGCGGATTCGTTGCGTCCGAAGTGTCTCGGCCGCCG
>JBGTJY010000379.1:0-3246 GCA_041744855.1 Candidatus Hydrogenedentales bacterium | reverse complement strand
CCGGACACGAAAGCCCCCGTTGGTGACGGACGCCGCGAGGATCGCGCATTGGAGCGGCGTGGCGCCGACGTAACCCTGGCCGATCGAGAGATTGAGTGTTTCGCCTGGATACCATTGATATTCCCACGGCTCGTCGGGATGTTTCGGCTTGAACTGTTCCTCTTTCCATTGCCGCGACGGAATCAGTCCGGGAACTTCGCCAGGCAAATCGATGCCCGTCTTGACGCCGAATCCCATGCGCGTCGACCAGTCCTTGATGCGGTCGACGCCGAGTTCGAGACCGACGTTGTAAAAGTAGACGTCGCACGAGAACGCGATCGCGTCGACGACATGCACGCTGCCGTGGCCCGAACGTTTCCAGCAGCCGAACGCGCGGCTGGTTGGCGAGAGACGGAAACTACCCGGACAGTAGTAGGTGGTCTGCGGCGTGACGACACCCTCTTCGAGCGCGGCGCCCGCCATCAGAATTTTGTAGGTCGAGCCCGGCGCGTAGACCTCTTGATAGCAGCGGCTGATCATGCGGTTCGGCTTGCTGTTGAACACATCCTTAATGAGCGCGCTCCGCAGCGTGGAGCTGAGTCCGCGATCGACGAATACACCTGGGTCGTAGCCGGGCGAACTGGCGAGTGCGAGGACGGCGCCGTTGTTCGCATTGAGGACGACAATCGCGCCTTCTTCGTTGGCGAGTAGTTGCTCCGTTTTTTCCTGGAGTCCGATGTCGAGCGTCACGCGCAACGTTTCGCCCGCGACGGCGTCGGTCTTCGCGCGTTCGAGCTTGAGCTCATGTCCGAATTCGTCGACCTGTACGTAGGGGCGGCCATACGCGTCCGTGCGGAGTTGGGGGCGGCCGCGCGCGAATTGCGTGACAAGCATCTGGCCGTCGCGCCCATGGAGCATGTCCTCGTACATCTGCTCGAGCCCGCGGCGCCCGACGAGGTCGCCCATGTGGTAGCGATCTTTTCGTTGTTCGAGTTCTTCTTTTCCGATTTCGTTCAGGTAACCAAGCACTTGCCCGCCGGTCTTGCCGTAGATGTAACGGCGTTGCGGGCGAACTACGCTGAACACGCCCGGAAGCGCATAGGAGTATTCCTCGATACGCGAAAGCACGCCGCGCGGGATATCTTTGCGAACGACGATTTGCCGGTGCGGAAGATTCTGTTTGATCGCGGCGTCAATATCCTTGAGCAGCGCGTCTTTTTCGATCTCGATAATTCGCGCGAGCCGTTCGACGAGAACTTCGTAGGGCAAGTCGCATTCCGCGGGGACAAACATCAGATCGCGCGCGGCGCGGTTGTCGGCGAGGACGACTTCTCCGTCGCCATCGCGGCCGACGATCATGCCGCGAGGCGAGCTGAGGCGCTGGATGCGCAGGCGATTGCTGTCAGACGCTTCGTAGAATTCGTTCCAGCGGACGACTTGCAGTTCCCAAAGCCGCGCGCCCAGTACGATGAGCGCAAGTACCAGTGCGCCTGCGACGACGTTCAGGCGTTTGTTGAAGCCATCAAACCACGGACCTTTCGGCTCGCTAAACATTTACGCATTTCCGGTATGCGTCACGCGCGCGAGACGATACGAGCCGTTGACCGCGAGGAACACCAGCGGGGTGACCAGCGCCGTGTAGAAGGCGGTGGGCACGGACGATGTCACGAGCACGTTGATAGCGCCGAGCCTTGGATTTTGCACGTAGGCGATGGTGACGTAGAGGAGACCGTGGATCATGCCCGCGGCGAAGACCGACGCGGCCTGTACTGCGGGATGATCAGTGACGAGGCGATGCGAAATGCGACCCGTAACAAATCCGACCACGACGAGACACAGCACGTGATGGCCTAGCGCGGTATTGGCGGCGACATCCTGAAATACCCCGCCGAGCACACCCGTGTACATCGCGCGTTCCTCGCCTTCGGTGATCGCGAAGAAAACGACGAGCAACAAGATGAGGTCGGGCAACACGCCCTGGACGCGGACAACACCCAGCCACGTCGCCTCGATCAGCGCGGCGAGGATGACCACCACGGCCCAGATGACATTCTTCAACAACGGTAAAATCCCCCAGCGGCCTAGGGCCGCCCCCAACTGGTAACGCCGGTTTTCAACCGGCCCGGATGTTTATCCCCCACACTCGCCGTTTAGAAACCGGCGCTACGGCGCGTACCGTTCCTGGATCGTTTGATTCTCCGAAAAGCTGGTGAGTTGCTCGCTTGGTTCGGGCTCGGATTCGCCCGCCATCTCGCGCCAGTCGGTATCCGTGCGGAGCACGACGAGTACCTCGTCCACGCTATACGGGTCCGCCGCGGGACGCACCGCCGCCGATTTCCAGAGCGAGCCGGGATCGTATTCGACGGACTCGACTACGCCAATCGGAAATCCGGTTGGAAAGACACTGTCGGGACTGGTGACCACGCGGTCGCCCGGCCGAATTTCGTGCTTCAGCTCGACGTAGCGCAGTTCGCAGATGTGGCTCAGGTCAGTCGTGGACCCGTGCACCGTCCCGCGGACGCGCGTGCGATCGATCATCGCGTCGACGCGGCAATCGGCGTCCTGCAACGTCGCGACGACGGACGTCATCAGATCGACGCGGACGATCATGCCGATCACGCCGTCTTCGGTCACGACACACAAGGATTCGCGCAACCCGTCCAGCGATCCGCGGTCGATCGTCAGCAGGCCTTGCGTGTGCTGGAGCACTTCGACAGGCATCAGTTCGTATTCCGGATGCTCGCGTTGGAAATCGAGAATGTTGCGCAGACGATCATTTTCGGACGCGAACTCGTTTCGTTCTGCCGCGTGCTGCATCATCACCTGAAAGGTCTGCCGCAGGGACCGATTTTCCTCGGCAAGCGCGCCGCGCTCGAACACGAGTCCGGAGACGTACGCCACGCCTTGTTGCGCGGCGTTCATGGCCTGCAGAAACGGCCGGGTCGCAGTGGCCGCAACGCTGCTTACGCCTCGTGCGACGGGCCCACCTTCAGCCCCGGACGCTATCGAAACGAGCGAGAGACTGATGAGCGCGCCGAAGACGATGACGGGGCGATGCTCGCGTATCCGCTTTCCAAACTGGTTAGCCACACTGGTTTGCCGCAGTTGTTTGCCAATTTGGGGCCACTTACATCTCGTGTCCGTTAAAGCTCTTGAGTTCTTCGAGGTATTTCCCGGTGCCCAGAACGACGGCCGTCAGCGGGTCTTCCGCGGCGGTGACGTGCAGGCCGGTTTCTGTCGAGAGCAATTTATCCAGGCCGCGCTCCA
>JBGTJY010000378.1:0-2344 GCA_041744855.1 Candidatus Hydrogenedentales bacterium | reverse complement strand
GTCCCATCGCGATCCTTGGGAGTTTCGCCGCGCCCGCGAACACGCTCGGCAAAGAATTCCGATTCGCGTTCACCGCGGATTTCCCCGGGGTGTTCTGCGCGAAGGTCGAGGAACTATCCGGGCCTGGCTGCGTAGCGATGTTCATTCCCGCGGCAGCGGGCGATCAGGAAATTGTCGATCCCGGCGCGAATTCCGGCTGGGCCAAAACGGAGTCCGTGGGCAATTTGCTCGCGCTGCGCGTGAAGGGATCGGCGAACGCGATCACGTGCAGCGATTCGAAATTGCAGATCGTTTCCGCGCGAAACGCGATGCCCTCGCCATTGATCGCGGCGGCCGCGCATGAATCGCTCACCCGCGTACTCATCGTGGACGGTCTCGCAATCAGTTTCGTGCAGGGCATGCCGTACGCCGAAATCGGCCTTCGGCTCGATCGCCTCGCGAAATCGGCGGGACATCGCGCACACATGACGGCGTCGCTCGCGGGCGTCGGCAACGGCTATCACGCGTCGCTCGCGCACTTCGCGCATGCGGGGGGGGACCGAGCGGCTGACTTGTATGGTCCGGGCTACGAGGCTTGGCTCGCGAATGAAGTTTCGCAATTGATGGGCGGCCGATCCGCGGAAGCGGTGACGGAAGCGACCATTGAATCGACGGATGAGGCGTCGAGATTTTTCGAGGTCACCGGTGCGCCGCACGCGAGAGGCGTTGCACTGGGCGCTTCTCGCGGCGAAGCGCTTCGGTCCCAATTCGAGACTACAGTGGCGCTCGGGATGAACGAAGGCCAGGATACGCTCGTCCCAGCGGCGTGGAAATCCGCGCCGGAAATCGTGGACCGCGCGCCGCTGGCGTTGCCCATCTTGGCGGCGGAGAGTCGCGGGCGGCTTCGCGGAATTGGCGCTCCGGTGATCGAGGAGTTGCTGGGATTCGCTGAGGGCGCGGGCCTTCCGTTCGACGCCGTTTGGCTATTGCAATGCGCCCCGGAGGGCGATACCGCGCCGCAGTTGGTCGAGGCGGTAGGATTCAGCGCGGCAGGACTGCTCGGCGCGGCGTGGTGGGCGCCTCAAGCGGCGGAACTTCGCGCAGTCGAGTCGCATGATGTCGATGGAAAAACAGTCGTCTCGATCGAACACGGCGCGCCCGGGAATGTTTTGGCCGGAATGACGGAGACATTCGCGGCGTGTCTCGTGCCGGAATCGGCCAGAAGCTCGAATGCGATGGCGTTCCCGCCGCCGGGCGTCGCGGCGAAGCATGTCTTGTGGACGTATGCCAATGCGCAGGCGGCGCAAGACGGCACGGTCCTGTTTGCAGGACGCGAGTTGTTGGTCGTCGATGCGTCGAAGGAGACGCCGTTGCTGCTCTCCTCGCGCACCGGCGCGCGCAAGAGTTCCCAGCAGCGCTACGCGGTTGTGCCGGGGACTCGTTCCGCGGCGGAGATCGAATCGACTGCGGAGGCGCCCTTCGATGCGGCGGCGCTGGGGGAACGTTTGTTGGCGTCGATCAGAAACGACGTAGTTTCTCGCGCGCACGGCGGGGACAGCCAGTACTTCGTCGCCGTGTTCAACACAGTGACCGGGATGGCAGAATCGACCATCGCGGACCATTCTGGAAACCTAGCCGCAACGCATTCGTTTCGATTGAAACAGACGCCAAATGAGTGATGCTGTTCGAAATTATTCGCGCAACGCGGCGCGGCCCATCAATCGAAAGAAACCTGCGAAACATCGCAGCGGACCGATCACGGGTGGTCTGGTTGCGGCGTTGGTCCTCCTGGTCGGACCGTTCGCCGCGTACTTCTTCTGGACTTCCCGCGACACGTACACGGTAGATACGTTCATTCCGACGGGGCGCGACCTGGAATTCGTGCTGAACGACCCTCTCGCCTCCCGGCAACGGATCGCGGAGTCATTTGTCTGGCCGATTCTGCCTGCGGATCACGAGCTGCAATCGCTGCCGCGCGGCCTTGCGACGAAGTTGGAGTTGCCGGATTGGATCGCGCGGAATTGGATCGGCTCGTACTGTTATGTCAGCGGCGACCTCGACAGCGGGATGGACAATGCTCTGATCGTCACGCGGGCTTCACGCGTGGGCGTGGGCATCGAGCGCGCGTACCGTTGGACCTCGAAGGTCGACCGCGAACCGGCGGGCGGCTTGGGGATTTACTACTGGAACACGCATGACCTCTACTACGCGTTTCGCGGACGCATCGTGATCGCCAGCCCATCGCGACGTACGCTCATCACCGCGTTGACGCTCACCGACGATGAACGTGTTTCTCCGCAGACGCTGACGGGCCTGTTCGCGGCGGATCGCGGCGGGGAGATCAAGGGCCGGTATCAGTTCTCGG
>JBGTJY010000377.1:0-2529 GCA_041744855.1 Candidatus Hydrogenedentales bacterium | reverse complement strand
CTCCTGCGCAACCGCCACCACGAGTTGGACGCGGAAACCGGCGCGAGCTCGCTGATGCCTGGACCCTCGATGCCGGTCGCGCTGATGAAAGACCTCGCGTCGCGCAATTCGATGGAGGCGCTGGTGCGGGGTCTCGTCGCTTGGAAGCGATCGATATGCCGGCCGCTCGAAGAGAAACTCGCGGACTATCAGAGCACGCGCGACTTGCGCGTTCTTGAGGAAGCGTTGGACCGCAGGTACTTCTCGGGCTCGGGCGTGCCTCATTCGGACCAGGACGAAGATAGCGAAGGCGCGTTTGTGCGCAACTTGCTGAAGATGGAAATCGACCAGATAAACCTGCGGGCGCTGCTCGAGCCGCGAGATCCGACTGTGAGCGCGGAGGATCTTGTGCGGCGTCTGCTTCCGCGCGGACGGCTTTCCGAGAATCTTTTGCGCGACATGGCGAACCAGACGCCCGAACGCGCCGTTGCGCTGCTCGAGGGGACGATTTACGGATCGCTGAGCGAGGGCCTCGCCGAGCATATTCGGGCAGGCAACCTCACGCGGCTTGAGCGGGTATTCGAGTTGGCGTTTCTGGAACAGCTCAAACGCGCGGCGCAGGCGGAACCGATGGGCATGCCTATCCTCATGCGCTACGCCTGGCTCAAATACAACGAAGTCATGAACCTGCGCATGATTGCGCGCGGTTCGGACATTCGCCTTTCCCACGACCGCATCCGCGAGGAACTCGTTTATGCCTAGCATCGCCGCAGTCGCCAAGGATTCGACCGCGATCAATCTTTCGCTCACGGGCATCAACGTCGAAGAAATCAGCGACCCGAAGGACGTCGAGCAGCGCTTCGACAAACTCGTCGACGACGGACTCGACGTGTTGATCCTGGACGAGCGTTATCGCAGGGAGTTTTCGCCGCGCATGCAGGAAAAACTTTCGCGGCATAAAGGCGAACCGTTGATCGTGTTTTGTCCGCCGTTTGACGAAGAAGGCGTGGACGTTGATAGTTATCTTTCATCGATCATCAAACCGGCAGTCGGTTTCGAAATTCGGCTGACGTAATGACCAGTCATGCTGAGCGAAGCGAAGCATCTCGCTCGGAGTAGGGCCCAGTTTTTTAACATGATCCAGATGCTTCGCTTCGCTCAGCATGACTGAGGGCGACGCCCGGAGAACGACAGGAGAATACATCGTCATGGCTGAACAGGCACGCATCACCGGAAAACTTGTGCGCATTTCCGGCCCTATGATCGCGGCGGACGGCATGCTCGGCGTGGGCATGGGCGAAATCGTCCGCGTCGGCAAAATGGGCCTGATGGGCGAGGTGATTCGTCTCGATGGCGAGGTCGCTTACGCGCAGGTTTATGAGGACACGTCCGGCATGTACCTCGGCGAGCCCGTCGAGGCGCTCGGCATGCCGTTGTCGATCGAACTTGGACCGGGCCTGCTCGGCATGACGTACGACGGGATTCAGCGGCCACTCATCGACCTCAAGACGTCTTCCGGCGACTTCATCGGGCGCGGTCTTTCGGCTGAACCGCTCGATTACAAGAAGAAATGGACGTTCACGCCGATCGCGACGGTGGGCCAGAAAGTTAGCGGTGGCGATTATCTCGGCAAGGTCGCGGAGACCGAACACCTGGATCACCACATCATGGTGCCACCGCGCATCTCCGGCACGATTCAATCGATCGCGTCCGCGGGCGACTACACCGTGCAGGAAACGATCGCGACGCTCGACGACGGCACGAAACTCTCGATGACGCACAAATGGCCGGTGAAACTGCCGCGGCCGATGAAACAGAAACTGCCATCGAGCGTGCCGTTCCTCACGGGCCAACGCGTACTCGATGCACTCTTCCCGATCGCGCTGGGCGGATCGGCGATCGTGCCCGGCGGCTTCGGCACGGGCAAGACGGTTGTCGAGCAGCAGCTTTCTAAATTCTGCAACGCGGACATTATCATCTACGTCGGTTGCGGCGAGCGCGGCAACGAGATGGCCGACGTGCTCGACGAATTCCCGCACTTGAGCGATCCGAAGACGGGCGGCCCGTTGATGAATCGCACGGTACTCGTCGTGAACACGTCGAACATGCCGGTGGCGGCGCGCGAAGCGTCGGTGTACACGGGCATCACGCTGGGCGAGTACTACCGCGATATGGGCTATTCAGTGGCCATGATGGCCGATAGTACGTCGCGTTGGGCCGAGGCGTTGCGCGAAATTTCGTCGCGCCTCGAAGAAATGCCCGGAGAGGAAGGTTACCCGACGTATCTCTCCGCGCGTACCGCGGCGTTCTATGAGCGCACGGGCCGCGTCGAGTGCATCGGCACCACGAAAGACGGCGCCACGCCGCGTACGGGTTCGCTCACGCTGGTCGGCGCGGTGTCGCCTCCGGGCGGTGACTTCTCCGAACCGGTGACGCAGAACTCGATGCGCGTGGCCGGCGGCTTCTGGGCGCTGGACGCGAAGCTCGCCTACAGCCGCCATTATCCGTCGGTCAACTGGAACCGCAGCTACTCGCTCTATTTCCACGACC
>JBGTJY010000376.1:0-6222 GCA_041744855.1 Candidatus Hydrogenedentales bacterium | reverse complement strand
GCCTACGGATACGCGCGCAATACCTCGCCGGTGATCGACGCGCTCGCGAAGGATGGCGTCGTAGTCGACGAGCTGATGCCGCAGTCCTCCTGGACGCGGCCCTCCGTCGCGTCCATGCTGACGTCGACCTACCCGAACATTCATGGCGCGCTCGATTGGCCCGACGTCGTGCGCCCGGAAGTCCCGCGCTTCGCCGACGCGATGGAACGTGCCGACTACGAGACGCACGCGCTGCTCGGCAACCCGCAAGTGTTGCCCGTCTGGGGCCTGGGCGGCGAATTCGTGCGGTGCGTCGACGTGAATGCGCTGCTCGGCAAATCCGCGGAGGACGCCGAACTCATCGAAGCGGCAATCAAGACCGTCGAGTTCACCGAGGGGCGGCCATGGTTCATGTACCTCCACCTCCTGGGTCCACACGAGCCGTACACGCCGCCGGAGCCTTTCCGCAGCCAGTTCGCACAGGACCATGCCGCGCTCGGCGAGCGCGAAGCGGAAATCGCCGAGTCGATCGACCTGTACGATGGCGAGATCGCGTTCACAGACTCGGAAATTGGCCGGCTCATCGACATACTGAAACGCCAAGGAAGGTACGACAACACGCTGATCCTAATCGTGTCGGATCACGGCGAGGAATTCTGGGAACACGGAAACGAGTTTCACGGCAACTCGCTCTACGAAGAAGTCCTTGATGTGCCGCTCATCTTGAAACTCCCCAAGAATGAATACGCCGGCCAACGCCGCACGGGCCTCGTGGAAGGGATCGATCTCGCCCCGACCGTCCTCGAATGGATCGGCGCGCCGCCCGAGCCGCGTTTCCAAGGACGGTCGTTCGCCGCTTTGCTTCGCGGCGAGACATTCGAAGATCGAACCGGCTACGCGTCCCTCTTCTACAAGCTCTACAGCATGCGCGGCGCGAAACGCGGCCCCGCCAAGTACATCCACGATTACGCCGCTCAACGCGAGGAATGGTTCGATCTCGAGGCCGATCCCGCGGAGCTACAACCGTTGCACGAAGCCAACGACGCGACCCTGGCCCAGCACGTCTCGCGCATCGACGCGCGCGGCGCCGCGGGTCTACATCTGATGATCACTTGCGGCGACACGCCCCACGAAATCACCGGCACGATCGCCGCCCAGAATCCGCCACCGGCACAAATGCGGTACTACGATTCCAAATACACAATGCAACAGGACGAAACCGGCATTCGGTTCACGATGCGCACACACGACGGCATGGACGAAAAACAAAATCGCGACGAATGGCACGAGGAGCACGCGGAACAAGCCAACGCGCACCTCTTGATTCCAATCGCGATCGATCAAGCATTCGCCATCGAACTCAAGCTAAATGGATCCGCGTTCCCGAACGAATTGACCATTGCGGGAGCGAACGAACGGACAATCGCACTCGACGGGTCATCAATCGAACCTGCCTCCATTCTCGCCGCACCCGAGGCCTTCGACCCAAATCTCCTCCCCCGCAAATTCGCGCTCTACTTGTGGTACGTCGCCGACGTGGAACGGATAAGCGAGGCGGAAATGGACCCAGAACTATCCGACGCGCTAAAAAGCCTCGGCTATATCGAATGACCCTGGTACCGCCGCTTTTCAAGCGGCGAGTCGTTCGCCTCAGTCCACCGCCCCAACATACTTCCGCCGCAAGCGCTGCATGCCCTTGATCCACCGATCGTAGTCGGATGTTTTCCGCTGCATGTACGTCAGCACCTGCGGATGCGGCAGGATCAAAAAACGTTCTTCCCGAATCGCATCCACGACCACCTTCGCCACATCCTCCGGTTCGATCACGCCGTCACCCCCCGCAACGCCGCCTTCTTCGCTGCCCAGAATCATCGCCGTGCGCACCGCCTGCGGACACAGCACCGACACCCTGATGCCGTCGTCCCCGTGCGCAATAGCGACCGATTCCGCGAAGCCCACCGCGGCGTGTTTCGTCACGGAGTAGGGCGCCGATCCAATCTGACTCAACAGCCCCGCGGCCGAAGCGGTATGCACGAAGTATCCCTCGCCGCGCGCAATCATCCCCGGCAACGCCGCGCGCACCGCGTAGACGTGCGCCATCAGATTCACCTCCCAGATGCGCTGCCAATCCGCGTTTGACGACGACGCGACGTTGTCCTTGTCGAGCACGAGAATCCCCGCGTTCGAACACACGATATCCACGCGCCCGAACTTCTTCTCCGCCGCGCGCACAACATCGGTGATTTCCGCTTCCTTGGAAACATCCGCCCCAACGCCAACCCCTCCGATTGCCTCCGCGACGGCCTTCGCGCGCTCGCCGTTCATGTCCACAACGTAGACCGCCTCGGCGCCCTCCTTCGCGAAGCGCCGGCACAACGCCTCGCCGATACCGCTCGCGCCGCCCGTGACGATGACGACTTTGCCCTTGATGTCCATGACTATTACTCCCTACCACTCTGAGTCATTCTGAGCGAAGCGAAGAATCTCGATAGCGCGAAGACTCGGCCCGGTCGAGATTCTTCGCTTCGCTCAGAATGACGTGCAAATCAGAATGACGTGCGAATCACAATGACACGTCAATCAGTCAAAAACGACCGTCTTGTTCTCATACCGCATGACGCGATGCTCAATGTACGCCAGAATCGCATTGGCCAGCGCGGCCTGTTCGAGCAGACGCCCCTTGCGTTTCAGGTCATCCACGCTGTCCTTGTGCGAAACGCGGCCGACGACTTGCTCGATGATCGGCCCCTCGTCGAGATCGACCGTCGCGAAATGCGCGGTCGCCCCGATCACCTTGACGCCGCGCTCGTACGCCTGGCGATACGGATTCGCCCCCTTGAACGACGGCAGAAAGCTGTGATGAATGTTGATTACATCCTTGCCGTAGTCATCCAGAAACGCTTGCGAAAGAATCTGCATGTAGCGCGCCATCACGAGAAAATCCGCGCGATCGCGGATCAATTCCACCAGTTGTTTCTCCTGCGCCCGCCGGTTCTGTGGGTCCACCGGCAAATGGTGAAACGGAATGTGTTCCTGTTCCGCGTACACGCGCAAGTCCTCGTGGTTACTCACCACCAACGGGATCTCGACCCGCAGTTCACCGACTCGAACGCGGTACAACAGATCGAGCAGGCAATGATCGTATTTCGAAACGGCGATCGCCATCCGAATCGGATCGCTCGCGTAGTGCAAGCGCCACCAGGCCTGTAACTCGCCCGCGATCTTCGTCATTCCGGATTCGAGCCGCCGCCGTATCGCAGGCGAATCCTCAAACAAAAACTCGAGCCGCATGAAAAACCGTGACGGCCCCGCATCCGTCGAGTGCTGATGCGATTGCACAATATTGCCGCCATGCTCGAATACGAAATTACTCAGCTTCGCCACAATGCCGACTTGGTCGGGACATTGCACAAGGATAACGGCGCGTTCCATGGATGCCTTTGCAGATGCAGTGCGTTAGGGCGACAGAGGTTTTCCCGCAGGGAAGCCGGACTATAATACAGCCCAACAAACGGATGCACTTTGATGAATGCGCCCCGCTCGACCCTCGACCTCTTGTTAGATGCGCTCCACAGCGCCGTTCCGCGCGATCGCGTTTCCGTCCGCAGCGCCGATCTCGACGAGCACGCCCGCGACCAGTCCTCGCATCCGGGACATCGTCCAGATATCGTCGTTTGGCCGAAATCGACCGAAGAAGTGCAGGCCGTCGTGCGCGCGGCATGTGCGTCCGAAACACCCGTGACCGCCTGGGGCGCGGGCACGAGCCTCGAAGGAAACCCCATTCCCATGCAAGGCGGCGTCGTGCTCGATTTCCGGCTCATGAACAATATCGTCGAAATTCACGAAGGCGATTTTCAGGTCACCGTCGAGCCCGGCATTCTCTACAAAGACCTGAACCAGACGCTCGGCAAACAAGGCCTATTCTTCGCGCCCGACCCAGGCGCGAACGCCAGCATCGGCGGGATGATCGCCAACAACGCAGCCGGCGTGCGCACGGTAAAGTACGGCGCGACACGCGACAACGTCCTCGCCCTCGAAATCGTGCTCGCGAACGGCGAAGTCGTGCGCACCGGTTCCCGCGCCACGAAACAATCCTGCGGCTACGACCTGACGCATCTCTTCGTCGGCTCAGAAGGCACGCTCGGTATCGTAACGAAAGCGACGCTAAAACTCGCGCCCCTGCCCGAGCACTTCAGCGCGGCAATTGTCGCATTTCCGACCGTCGAGCAGGCGTCCCAAACGGTCTTCGACGTAGTCGCGCACGGACTCGAACCCGCCGCGATGGAAATTCTCGACACCTATTGCGTCGAGATCATCAACCGCGCCGAAAAAATGGCCTGGCACGAATCGCCTACGCTGCTAATGGAGTTCACCGGCCCGAGCGAATCCGCGCTACACGAGCGCATGGACGTCGTGCGCGAGATTTGTGCGGAAAACGGCAGCGAGACGTTTCAGAGCGGCGTCGGGCGCGACGAACGCGAACGCCTGTGGAAAATGCGCCACCGATTCTTCGAAACACTCGTGCAGAGTCACCCCGGTCAGACCTGGCTAATCTCGGACATCTGCGTCCCCGTTTCCCAATTCCCGGCGCTCGTCGTCAAAGCACGCGAGGTGGCCTCGAAACGGGGAATTCTCGGCGTCATCAATGGCCACGCAGGCGACGGCAATATTCACACGACCTACTTCTTCAACGCGAACGACGAAGTCACGCGCGGAAAAGTGCGCGATGCGAACGACGAGTTGCAACGATTCGCGCTGACCGTCGGCGGAACATCCACGGGCGAGCACGGCGTAGGCGTCGGCAAACGCAAGTACATGATCGCCGAACACGGTGCGCCGGCCGTCACCTTGATGCGCGAAATCAAACGCGCGCTGGACCCGAAGAACATTCTCAACCCCGGCAAGATATTCGAATAACGCGCTGCCCACTCGCGCGGCGTCGACTGGCGCGGCCAAGCGCGCGGATCGTATTCTAATTCTGGTTTTCGCCACGGAATACGAAACAATGTCAAGCCATCCAGCCCAATTCATTTGGAATCACTGCCCCATCTGCGGCGATGCATTGGTCAACGCACACGACGGGCAAAGCGATCGCCCGCATTGTCCGCGCTGTTTCCGGTTTTACTACTCCAATCCCGTCCCCGCCGCGTGTTGCTTTCTGACGAACGACAACGGCGAACTCCTCTTGGTACAGCGTTCCGTCGAACCACGCCGAGGCCTGTGGACGCCGCCCGGCGGATTCGTGGAAATCGGCGAGACGACCGACGAGGCAGCGCTGCGCGAGCTCGAAGAAGAAACAGGCCTGCGTGGCACAGGCACGCGACTCATTGGCGTCACATCGCGCTCAAGCAAACTTACCGGCGGAATCGTCGTGCTCGGCTATAAAGTCGACCAATGGGAGGGCGACATGATCGCCCGCACCGACGCAATGGACCTGGGCTTCTTCGCGCCAGATGCGCGCCCACCGATCGCGTTCGAAGTGCACCAGGAACTACTCGTCATCTACGACGATTTGCGAGCGCGGGGATTGTTGTAGCGACGCCGCGGCGGCAGTGCAGGCTGGAAGCCTACACCAAATAGGAGTTATCCAAAATCCTCAGGCCAGTCATTCTGAGCGCCAGCGAAGAATCTCATTCACGCGATTTCCTGAGGTCTTGCGCCAACGGGGATTCTTCGCTGGCGCTCAGAATGACTGGTAGTCGGGTTTCATGATAACTCTAGCGCCGATTTCGCAACTTCAAATGCTCAATAAACCAATCCGCGGCGGCCTTCGACGAAATCTCAAACGCAGGCCCCGAATAAATCTGGAAATGCGTAATCCCCGGCACTTCCACCACATTCGTCGGACCCTTGAGCGCTTCCGACGCGGCGTACGCGTTGTCCTGGTTGTCGAATAACTCCTCGTTCTCGGCGACGACAAACAGCACCGCAGTCGTTTCCGGAACGCGCTCGACGTACTTGAACGGCTGATACTCGCGTCCGAATTGGCGCGTCTCCGCGTCGACCATCCGGCGCCACGAGAAACCCGCCTCGAATTGTCCGCCCTCGCCCGTGCGCGCACGCCTGATCGCATCCTCGATCACGGCGTCGTTCATCGGCGCGGGTCCTTTCGGGCGCCCCTTGCCGCCGACCGCGGGTACTTGTCCCACGGCCGCTTTCACGCGCGCGTCCGTACCGGCGAGCGTGACGATATGTCCGCCTGAGTGACTCGATCCCCAAACGCCGATCCGGTTCGGATCGATG
>JBGTJY010000375.1:0-5948 GCA_041744855.1 Candidatus Hydrogenedentales bacterium | reverse complement strand
GAACAAGGGCGTCGCGGAGGTGGAGGTTCGCACGCGCGGAGAGGCGCTCGAGCAGGTCGCGGCGAAATTGGAGTTGGACCTGGCGACGGCGATCAAGGACAAAGAGGGCGCCGAGGAAAGCATCGCAGCGAACGAAGACATACTTAGGCAACACAGCGAAAAGCAAACCGAGGCGGCGGGCACCATCGCCGAACTCGAGGAGATGGAACGCGAGGCGGAGCAGATGCAGAAAAGGCTCGCCGAGATCAAGGGTCAAATCGATATGCTGATGGTTGAGCGGCGTGCGCCCGCGCGCGTCACTCCCGCGTCCCCCGCGATGGTGCCTTCTTCACCGGATTATGGCCGCCGCTTCCAACTCATGGCGCTCGCGGTGATGGGCGCGTGCGCGACGGGACTTGGTCTCGGCTTGCTTCGCGAGCTCACCAACAAGCACGCGCGCATGGGCCAGGACATTGCGTCCATCACGACGTTGCCCGTCCTTGCGACTATTCCCCACAGCAAGGCGATGCGACTTCCGAAAGATCATGATCCCGAAATGCTCGTGGCCGATTACCCGAACAATCCCGTCTCTGAAGAATATCGCCGGATCGTCGCGCGCATGGTGTTCCCGCCGGACGACACGGTCGAGGTGAGCTCCTGTTTGATCACCAGCCCGACGCGTAACGATGGGAAGACTACGGTCGCGTGCAATTTGGCCATTGCATTGGCCCAGGCCAACCGGCGGGTGCTGTTGATAGACATCTGCGGCCGTAACCCGAAAATTGAGGAACATTTCGGCCTTAGCCACGGCGACGGGTTATCCGAGGTTCTCTTCGACGATCTGCCCTACCAAAGCGCTTTACAATCCACGGAATTCCCCGATCTCATGGTTCTCGGACCTGGATTCGGCGCGGACGAGCTCCCCGGAAAACTTCCTTCGCGCGAGATGATGCAATTCCTGGAAGACGTGGAGAAAGACTTCGACCACGTAATCATCGATACGCCGCCGAGCCTGTTGATGTCCGACGCGAAATTGCTCGCGCCGATCGTCGGGGGCGTGATCGTCGCGGTGGGTTCTGGTCACTCGACGCTCGGGATGGTGCGGCGCGCCATTTCGGAACTGGATCATGACAACGCGAACATCATTGGTGTCGTTCTGAACGGCGTACGCCACACTCGGGGCGGTTACATTTCTAAAAACCTGGCACTGTACAATAAGTACTCGAACGGAAACGGCCGAGTCCGGCAAGCCAAAGAAGAACTTCCGGAAATGACCATTACCGACGACGCGCCCGAGTCTCCTGAAGCCGCTGTCATGCTGATTGGAGACGATTCAAGCCACGGCGGCGCACGCAACTTATAGGACGAGACGTCGAACGCGTATGCCCTATCCGGGGGAGTCGGCGCGGCGCCAGGTTGTGCGCCGATGCCCGGATCGAGTGCCTGTAACGATATGACTGACACAAGCGCTTTGAAAACTTCTGTCGCCATGAAAACGCCCGCCGCGCAATACGAGGCTTCGCCCCTTGGGGTAGTCCAAATTTGCGGCGTGCCGATGCACAACGTCACGTTTCCACAAGTCTTGGAGATCATTGACGATCGCATTCGACGCCGCGCGCCGGGCTATATTGTGACTCCCAACGTGGACCATATCTGCCGCTACAATCGCGAGGCGGAATTTCGCGAACTGTATGCGAACGCATTCCTCAGCCTGGCCGACGGGACTCCTGTGATGTGGGTGGGTAGGCTCCTACGAAAACCCATCAAGCAGAAAATCAGCGGTTCCGACATGGTCTTTTGGTTGACGGAACACGCCGCGAAACAAGGCCACTCGGTCTTTCTGTTTGGCGCGGCGGAGGGCGTTGCTGAAAAGGCGGCGGAGCGCCTGACGGAGATGTATCCGGGTCTTCGCATCGCGGGTACGTACTGCCCGCCGCTCGGTTTCGAGAAGAATACCGACGAGGCTGCCCAGGCTCTCGACGCCGTCAAGGCCGCGAATCCCGATATCTGTTACGTCGCGCTCGGCGCGCCCAAGCAGGAGCGTTGGATGAGCGCCTATGCCGTGCCTGCCGGCGTGCCGGTCTCGTTGGGCATTGGCGCGGGCCTGGATTTTGTTATCGGCAAGGAAAAGCGGGCCCCCGTCTGGGCGCAGCGCTCCGGCATCGAGTGGCTGTGGCGGCTCGCACAAGATCCCAAGCGCCTCGCCAAGCGATATTTTATCGACGACGCGTTGTTCTTTCGCCTGGTCCTGCGCGATCTCGCAGGCGCGGGTGCGGGTCGTGCCAAACGTGATGGGGCGTCCAGATAAATGTCGCGCAAATATTGGATCATACTGGGCGTCCTGATCGGCCTCATCGTCGTAGGGAGCGCCGCGGCGGGATTCGGCTATTTGCAGTTTCGCAAACAGCGGACGGCCGGATATCTCGCGGCGGCCAACAAAGCTTTCGAGGCGCAAGACTGGAGTGCGGCGAAGCAGAATTATCGCCGCTACCTGAGCAAGGATCGGCTCAATATCGAAATCCTCCGCAAGTACGCGCACGCGGCCTCGCAAATCACCGACGATCGTTTCCTCGCACTGGGCGATGTATCCAAGGCGTACTACCAGATCGCGGATGCGGATCCGGATGACGCCGAATCGCTGCGCACGCTCATGGAGCTGCAAGAGACGCGGGGGAATTGGTCCGATCTAGAATATTACTCGAGTTACTTTCTCGATGTTCGGCCCGACGACCCGATGCTCTTGTATTATCAAGCGGTGGCGTGGGACCAACTCGATCGGGTGGATCTCGCGGAAACCGCTTACCGGGAGTTGATCAAATCCGGCGAACTATATCGTCCAGACGTCTACTTGCGATTGGCGCTGCTGATGCAAGAACGCGGTCTTACTACGCAGGCGCGCACGCTGCTCAACGACGCAGTGACTGCGCAACCGGAAAATGGCAATCTACTCGCGCAACGCGCCGCGTATCTGCTCGGAAACACAGAGATTGAACTCGCCCGCCCGGACATCGCGCGGTCGCTCGAACTGGCGCCTGGGGACGCGCTCGCGCTGATCAACGCGACGCGCCTGGCGATGTCCGATCGGGATTGGCCCAAGGCGATCGAATACGGCAAGGCCGTGCTTGCCGTTGACCCCGGTGAGACGGACGCGATTTTGATGCTTGCCGACGCGTACCAGAACGAAGCGGACCTTGACGCAGCGATTGCGATGGTTGAGTCCCTCGACCCGTTCCTGCGCGCGGATCACCCTGAGCTTTACATGACGGAGGGGGAGCTCCTGCTTCGGAAGGGCGACATGGATGCGGTTCGCGCTTCCATCGCGGAATATCGCCGGGTGTATCCTCAGCATATCATTGGTCTCGACTATCTCGACGCGCGCGTTCTCCTAGCGGAGGGTAACGCGGTCACAGCGGCGGAAAAACTCACCGCGATCATACAGTCCCGGCCCAATTTTAAGCAGGCCCACCTTTATCTGATTGCCGCCAAACTTCAATTGCAGGATCGCGCAGGAGCCAAGAACGAGCTCGATGCGTATTTGAGCAATTATCCGAATGACGCACAGGCAACGGCACTTTTCCAGCGCGAATTCGGCGGAGAAGATTCGCTGCGTCTAGCCTTGGCCCGTGGTGAGGCGCTACTTGCGCAGCCGGACTCCGATGTCGAAGCGCTCCTTGTGACCGCGACGGAAGTCTATAACAAGAGCGCGAGCGGCGGATCGAAAGACGAAAACGCCGATTTCATGAAACGTCTGGCGGAAGCCGCGATCGAGCGCGCCCCCACCGATTCTCGTGCGTATACCGTTCTCGCGGAGGTCCTCGTGAACACGGGGGACTTGGAGGGCGCCGAGCGCACGATTGAAAGCGCCAACGCCCAAGGCGTGGACCCGGACACGATGCGCCTCGCTCGGGCGGTAATCGCCGCGGCCCAGAAAGACGAAGCGACTGCCCTCTCCCTCTTTGAGGCCGAACTCGCGGCGGCTCCCATGACGGCGGATGACATCGTTCGCTGGACAGGCTTTTTCGTCCATCGCGTCTCTCTCGACGCGGGCATGCGCGCCTATGAATTGGCGATCGCGAGTGCCGAGGACGATCTGAAATTGCTCCTCACGCTCGAACAACTCGACGTGCTCATTGGCGCGAGGGACACGGACCGCGCGGTTGAATTGCTCGCCAAGCTCGAGTCGAGGGAAAATTTGGCGACAAACGACACGGCGGCGCTGCTCGATCGGAAACGTGCGATCATTCGGACACTCATTGCCTCTGGCGATGCCGAGAAACTCGATGTAGCCCAAAACTTCATCGGCGAATTGCTTCAATTCGATCCGACGGACGTCGATTCACAACTCCTCGAGGCCGATGTTCTCCTCGCCCGCAAACCGGCCGACACGGACGGCGCGGAGCGGATCGTCGCCGCTGTTCTGGCGCGAGATCCGTTGGACAGCGCGGCGCTCCTCACGGGCGCTCGCGTGGCCGAAGCCGCAGGCAAGTACGCGGACGCGCTGGGCTTCGTCGAAAAGGCCCTCGCTTCCAATCGTGGCGCCGCAGCGGACTATTTCCTCCTCGCGCGGATGCAACTTCGCAGCAACCGCGAAAGCGAGGCGATCCAGAGTCTGGAAGAAACGCTCCGGCTGGAGCCTCAAAACACCTCAGCGAAGTCGATGCTGGTTGAAACGCTGCGCGCCACGGGACGCCTCGCCCGGGCGGAAACGCTGCTGAACGAACTGGATGCGCAGGCAGGGGATTCGGAACAAGTTCAGGCAATGGCGAAGACGCTGCGCGCGCGGATCAATCTCGACAAAGGGGTCGATCTCCCAGCCGCCGAGGCCGACTTGCGCGCGCAACTGGAAGCGAAACCCGACGACATCGGCGTTGCCACCGATCTTGCGCGGGCCATGGCGAAACAAGGACGCGTCGACGATGCCACCGCGTTCTTCACGAAGTTCGTCGAAGAGCACAACGACGATCCCGAGTCCTGGGTCGCTCTCGCGCGCTATTATCTGGTTCCGCCCGCGGGTCCGAACCTCGACGAAGCACGGTCCGCGCTTCTCAGCGCGGATCTGGCAGGCAAGCGGGAATATCTGCCGGCGCTCGGACTTCTTATCGACGTGGCCGTTCAATCGAATCACCTCGCACAGGCGTTGAGCGTATGTGACCGGTATCTCGCCATTCAGCCGAATTCGGCCGCGGTTCTTCACCAGAAGGCCCGTCTGCTGTTGTCGCGGAAAGAATATGCGCCTGCCCTCGAAGCGCTGAACAAATCGATCGAACTCGAACCGCGCCCTGAAAAACGCGAGACGCGCGGCGATCTCCACCTGGCCCTGGATCGATTCGAAGAAGCGATCACCGACTATCAGGAATTTGGGCGCCTTACCGGTACGTTGACCCCGCGAGTACAACTCGCCTTGGCCGATGCTTATGCCGGTTCCGGAAACCTCGCCCGGGCCGTGGAGTATTTTCGCGAAGCCAACGCGCGCTTGGGCGCCAACGACCCGGCGCGCAATGATGAACGGTTCCGCCGGCTTCAGGCGCAACTGGAGAACTACGAGCCCTCCGAATGACCGAAGATGCCCTGGTTCTGAAAACGATGGCTGATCCCAAAGATCGGCCCCAAGCCGCTGCCGTTTCCTCGCGAGCGGTCATGATCGCGTTCGTTGTGGCGATCGCGCTGCTAGTTTTGACGTATGGCAATCTTTTCAAAAAGATGTACGTCAATTGGAACGCGCCTGATTCCTACTACTCGCATGGTTTTCTTATCGCTCCCATCTCGCTGTTTTTGATTTGGCTCAAGCGAAAGGAATTCCTCGCGGCTCCTCTGGGCAGCAGCCCGCTCGGCTACGCTCTCATCGGCGCATCTTCGCTTTCGCTTCTGCTCGGCGCATTCCTCGGATTCAATGTCATCGGGCAACTCACTTTCATGCCGATGCTCATCGGGATTTGTCTGGTCCTGTTGGGAAAAGAACGCACCAAGAC
>JBGTJY010000374.1:0-6413 GCA_041744855.1 Candidatus Hydrogenedentales bacterium | reverse complement strand
GGGGCGAATGCGTGGTTGTCGGAAACGGATGTAGATTTTGAGCTGCTGCGGAAGGCGAAAGTATTTCATTGGGGCGGGCCATCGCTGAGCCCCAAAATCGATGGCGAACCGATCGGGCGATTGATGAAACGCGCGCGTGAGTTGGGTGTGACGACTTCGATGGACACATTGTTCGATGGCAGCGGGAAATGGTTCGCGCACATCGAACACGCGCTTCCCCATTTGAATATAGTAATGTCGAGTCTGGAAGAGGCCCGACATTACACGGGCAAGCAGGAGGCCGGCGAAATCGCAGACTTTTATCTGTCGTTTGGGGCCGATGTTGCGCTAATCAAACTTGGGGCGAATGGCGTTCTCGCGAAATCGAAGACGGAACTGTATTCCATTGCCGCGCACCGCGTGCCTGTCGTCGACACGACCGGTTGTGGCGACGCCGCGTGTGGCGGATTCTTGTATGGCTACATCCATGGGTGGGGACTCGAACGCAGCGCGCGGCTCGCGAATGCCGTCGGCGGCATGACCGTGCAGGCGGTGGGCGGCGCGGGAGCGCCAATAACGCTCGACGCCGCGACGCGGCTAATGGAGATGGGCGCATGATCGGCTCAGCGATACTGCTAACCGCGGCGATTTTAATCTGCGGACAGAATCCGGCGCCAATCGTCAAGGGATCGGAATTGGCTCCGCCAGGTCAAGCCTCGACGCAAGCACCGGCGCCGGCGCCACAAAATCAGGTGCCGCTTCCACCCGCCCAGCAGCCGGAGCAGTCGCAATCCCAGCCGCCGCAATCACAGCCGCTCCTGACCCCGCAGCCGACCACCCCCGCAGTGCAGCCGGAATCGCCGCCCGCGACCGATACGCCGGGCGAGCGCCAAGCAAATGAACGCACCCGGCCGGGCCGCCGCGTCGCCGCGTTTTGGTTTTTGGACTGATTGGTTCGCACGCGTGATCGCACTCAGGCGCGCGGGGAGCGGGATTCATCCGAAACTATCGCGATCGCGTCGCGTCGCGCAGTTCGGTCTCTCCTTATTCCTCGGCTCGATTGCCGCGAACGCATCCGCACAAGAGCCGCTTGCCCCACTGCCACTTCGCGGACAATTTCGCGACGCCGTAGTCGATGCGCAAAACAATGCGTTGTGGATCGCCGCGTATGACGAAAATCAGGTCATCCGGCTAGGATTGCCCGCGATGGAAGCCGGCGAGACAATTCGTGTCGGGCGTGGACCGGCATCGTTGGCGATGTCGTCGGACGGAGACACGTTGGCGGTCGTCAATCGGCTGGACGGCAGCGTCACATTCATCGACACCGCGCCCGTAACGGTGCGATCGACGATCGAGATTGCGCCGGGAATTCAGGAGATCGCCGCGCTGCCGGGCGGCGGATTCGTCGTTACGAACGGTTTCGACGATACGCTGACCGTACTCGATGAAGCGACGGGAGAGATTCGCGCCAAGATCAAGATCGATGGCGTAGCGCCTGTCGATGCCGCCGCGTCGGGGGCCTATCTCGCCGTCGCGACGTTGCAGCCACCGCAGGTGTTGTTCTACGAGGGAGGCGCGACCTCTCCGACGCGCGTACTCGCGCTGGACGCCGCTCCGAAACAACTCGAGACTGCCGCGAATGGCCGCTTCGTCCTCTTAACCGAAAAGTCGCTTGCTGTGATTGACGCGGAATCGGGCCGGGCGATTCACAGCGCAGATCAATCCGGCGCTGCGATCGTCGTCGAGGACGAACGCGTACATTTATTCACAGGCGACGCGGTTAGCACGTTCGACCACCAATTGACTGAAGTCGAAACGACCGCTCTTCCGGTTTCGGGAACTGGTTTCGTCCGACAAGCCGACTTTGTGGCGATACTTGTGCCGGTCGAAAAACTGATGTATGTGCGCAGCGCTCCGGAATCGATCGCATTCGCGGCTGTTCCTGAACCGCCTGCCGCGGAACCAACGCCGGTCGCGGACTCGGGTCTGCGATCGCCGGCAGATGAACGGGCCGCGAATGCGGAGCGCAAATCAGGTCGCCGGCAACGCGCCGTAGTTGTCGAAGAAGCGGCTCCGCTTGAACCGGAGATCGAGCCGCAAGAGTCGCCAAAATCTCAAGCGTCGCCAAAATCACAAGAGTCGCCAAAATCACAAGCGTCGCCGGAACCGCAAGCGTCGCCGGAACCGCAGGCCGTTCCCGAGCCGCAAGCTTCGATTGCCATCGTCCCAATTCAACGCTATGCGGCGATGGCCGGCGAAGCGAGCGCTACCCAACCCGCGGCAGCACCGTCCGTCGAAGAGGCCGACGATGTATCGACCGAAGCCGCACCGATGGACGTTCAGCCGGTGGAAAAGAAAAGGCGCTTCAGGCGCGTCCCGCTTGGCGAGCGGATCGAACGGGTGCCGGCTTCCGCGCGCAAGCCATCGCCCATCTCGCTCGGCGGTTCGGAGCCACACGCGCCCGATTTTGAACCGCCGCCCGTCGCTACCGCCGAGGGAGCAGGTTCCGCGTCGTTCCGCGACGCGCTTTCGGGTGGATTCGCTTTCCGCGAAGGCGAGACGGCCTTTCGAATTCCCGACATGAACGAGCCGCTTCGCGATGTATCCGCGGACGAATGGACCGTCAGCCTCGATGGGAACCGCGGCGAGTGGCGCGGCAACGTGCAGCTTTCGTTGGAAGACACGCACCTGAAGACGGATCACCTCACGCAAAATATCGAGGAGGGAACTATCGTCGCGGAAGGCAACGTCGAGCTGCGGCAGGGCGAGGCGACCTTGCTGGCGGACCGTCTGTATTACCAGCTTCCGCCACCGTCCGAACCGGACGAACCGACGGCGCTGCTTGGACAGGCGGCGGAGATATCGCCCTGGGCAGGCGGGCGCGTGGAAGCCACCAGACTCCGCTTCACCGAACCGTTTCGGGACTTCGAGGCCGATTCAGTCGTCTACGACATGACCGCGCAGACCGGCGATGTCGAGAACGCGCGCGGACGATCGGGTCCCGTCTTTTTCAGCGCGAAACAGTTAACGTTGACGGGGCCGGAGGCGGGCTTTGGCGAGGACATCTGGGTGACTACCTGCGATCGAATCGTCCCGCACTACCGTGTGAGGTTATCGCGCGCGAACATTGAAAACGGGAAGCTCGCCCTCGGCACCGGCGCGCGATTGCAACTGGGCAAGGCAGATACGCCCTTGTATGTGCCGCGCCTCGGCAGCGGCACGGAGGGCGGCCGCGATTTCAGTTTCGATTTCGATAGCGGGCGGCTTTCGGAAATCGGCTACTTCCTGAATCTTGGCATGTGGACGGATATCACGCCACAGATTGAAGCGGCGCTCCGTTTCATGCCCACACAGAAGGAAGGCGTCGGATTCGGTGTGGACGCGCGTTACGATTTCATGAACACCCCTGCGTCGTGGATGTATCGCAGCAAAGGCTCGTTCCGAACGTTGTACACGACGCACGACCGAGGCTACACCGAGTTTTATCATCGGCATGAACTGACGCCGCGAACCGTGGTCCTTGGTCAATTCGAACAGTGGTACGACGGGGACTTCGTCAAAGACTTCTTTTACGACACCTATCGCGATCGCACCGGCCCGCGGTCGTTCGCCAACCTGACTTCGACACTGTCGGACAGCATCTTCACGGCGACGGCGGCTGTGTCCACGCACGGCTTCACGCGCGAGACGGAGAAGCTGCCGGAGCTGTCCTACCATGTGTTGGATCGCGCGATTACGGAGCGCCTGTATTTCACTTTCGATACGTACAACGGCTACTACGATCAATCGTACTTTGAAGACGAATACGCCGCGCGCACCGTGAATATCGCCCGGCTCGCTTACGATTGGGAAGTGGGCCCGGCGCTGAACATCACGCCGTTCGCCGAGGCGGACCTTTCGTTCTACTCCAACACCCTCGAGGACGACGGCTCCGACTATCGGCTGACCGGAACGGCGGGGATCACCGCGCAATCACGCTTGCAGAAGGCTTACCCTGGCGCGCTTGGATTCTCCGGTTTCAAACACCTGATCGTCCCCTCGGTGACGTATTCGTTTCGTCCGGAGGGTCGATTGGATATCGAGGATACGCCGCAGTTCGACGCGCTTGATGCCGTGCCGGGCCGCAGCCGGATCGAGAGCAAGATCGACAACGTTATCTTTGGCCGTGACGAAGTGACCAATGAGACGTGGCAGGTGGCGCGCATATCGCTTTATCACGGCAACGATTTTCAAAATGAAATCGCGAAGTCACAAGACTACGAGATTGAATTCGACGTGCGGCCGCGTCCGTGGTGGGGATTCCAGAGCGTGGCAGAACGGCACGACGTCGAAACCGAACACGAGGATGTGAGTTTCTTTCCATTCTTCCCGCTCGCCGAGGTACGCAACGAAATTGGCGATAGGCTTTTCGAGCGTTTCGGCGACGAAGATCGATTGCCGGAACCCGACGGCGATTTCACGCGCATCCTGTCGTATCTCTATTACGACGACGCCGCGATCCACGGCAAGGTCAATGGTCGAATCGGGTTCGCGTATACCGAAACGGAAAACGCGGTGTTCAATCGCGAGATTCTCTACGGGATCGGTTACAAAATCAACGACAAGTGGGGCGTCGCGTTTGAGCACCGCTACGACCTCGAACAGGACGAATTGACGCGGCAGACGTACGAAGTGCGCCGGCGCCTGCATTGTTGGGATGCATCGCTCCAATTCCGCGATCGACAATCGGGCTTCGACATCCGATTCCAGTTGAGCCTCTCCGCGTTCCCCACGACGAAGATCAAGTTCTGACGGCTCGCAAGCGGTATAATCGGTTGATTCAACGTCCCGTTGTATGAGGTCAGCCGATGTCCGTCGTTAGCGCGCCAAGATTGAAACCGGCAATCGACGCAATGCTGCCAGAGCTCGTCGCGCTTCGGCACGAGCTCCACATGCATCCCGAGATTCGCTACGAGGAACGCTGGACTTCCGACCGCATCTCGCGATTTCTAGCGGCCGCCGGCGTCGAACATGAACGTGGATTCGCGCGCGGAACCGGCATCGTCGCAACGATAGCCGGCGATGGCGATGGCGTCGTTGCGCTGCGCGCGGACATGGACGCGCTCGAGATTCACGAAGAGACCGGGCTTCCGTACGCATCGACAATTTCGAATCGCATGCACGCATGCGGCCACGACGGACACTCGAGCATTCTTTGCGGCGTGGCGAAGGTGTTGCAGGAGCATCGGCACGCGCTGAAAGGTACGGTCAAGTGCGTGTTCCAGCCCGCCGAGGAACAAGCGGCCGGCGGCAAGCTGATTGTCGACGAAGGCGTGCTCGACGGCGTGCACGCTGTTTTCGCGCTGCACTGTTGGCCGACGATCCCCGTCGGGCGCGTGGGATTCAAATCGGGCGCGACCATGGCCAGCGCCGACTTTTTCCGCGTGCGCGTGATCGGTAAGGGTTGCCACGGAGCCGACCCCGGCGCGGGCGTGGACCCGATCGCGGTGGCGTGTCACATCACGACGGCGATGCAGAACATCGTGAGCCGCGAAATCGATCCCTGGAAATCCGCCGTCGTGACCGTCGCCCGTATCGAAGGCGGTTTCGCGTCGAACGTGATTCCCGAAACGGCGGTGCTCGAAGGGACCTTTCGCGCGCTGGACGAACGGACTCGGCGGCATTTGTTCGAAGCAGTCGAGCGCATTGCTACGTTGACCGCGCGGGCGCATCGCGCGGAGGCCGAGGTGACTTTCGGCGATCATCCGTATCCCCCGCTGCACAACGATGATCGTATGCTCGCGTTCACGCGATCGGTCACCGCGGAGACTTTTGGCGATGCGAGCGTGCAGGACCTTCGGTATCCAACGATGGGCGCGGAGGATTTCGCTTTCTATCTTCAGAGAGTCCCAGGAGCATTCTTATTTCTCGGCAACAACCCGAGCACGACGGAGCCGTATCCACCGCTCCACAGCCCGCGATTCAACTTCAATGACGACGCGTTGCCGATCGGCGTCGAGATGATGGCGAACATCGCGGTGAGATTTCTCGAGGACCGCTGACGATGGATGCGCAGTGGGCCGGAAAGGCGCTGCTGGTAATCGGGCTACTGGTCTGCGCGATTGGCGCGGTGCTCTACTTCGGCGGCGGCCGCTGGTTTTCATTCCTGGGCCGGTTGCCAGGCGATATTCGCATCGAAGGCGAACACTCGAAGATTTTCATCCCGCTCGGAACGAGCATCCTGCTGAGCATCGTGTTGACGCTTCTCCTCGCGCTAATCTCGAAGTTGCGCTAACATGAAGCCGCAACGGATAGGCGGCCACGGCCGCGAACATCGCTCGCCAGTTTGGATAGAGGTTCAGCGACTTTGGGATAAGTCCGCAGGGCCGCAATGGCTTTGATGCGCCCCAACGCGTCTGCAAAGTGTTGCGGACAATTGATGTCATGCCGCAAAA
>JBGTJY010000373.1:0-2202 GCA_041744855.1 Candidatus Hydrogenedentales bacterium | reverse complement strand
TGCGGTGTAAGCCTTTTTGTCGATTACGATTACGATTACGAAGTACGAGCACGAGGGCGCGCGCCGAGATTGTATTTTAGTAGCAGCACGAAACGTTTCGAATCAAGCTTTTGGCTCGTTAAGAATTAAGCATGAACCCAGGATAGTTTCGGAGGTCAATTCGCCATGGACAACGTATACATCACCGCCGCAACCCGGACCGCCGTCGGCCGCGCGGGAAAAGGAACCCTCGTCAACTACCGCCCCGACGACATGGCGGCCGAGGTCCTCAAATCCGCAATCGAGCGCGCCGGAATCAAGGCGACCGATGTCGCCGACGTCGTCCTTGGTTGTGCGATTCCGGAGTCCGCGCAGGGGATGAACGTCGCGCGCATCGCGGCCATCGACGCCGGGATGCCCGACACGACCAGCGCAATGACCATCAACCGGTTTTGCTCGTCGGGACTCGAGGCGATGTCGATCGTCGCGTCGAAAATTCAGGCCGGGTTCTACGACGTTGGCATCGGCGGCGGCACGGAATCGATGAGCATGGTTCCGATGCCCGGCGCGCGCGTTTCGCCGAATCCGAAACTCAGCAAGGAAAAGCCCGAGATTTATATCGCGATGGGAAATGCCGGGGACAATGTTGCGCGCGATTTCAAGATTTCTCGCACCGAGTTAGACGAATGGGCCGTGATGAGCAATGAACGCGCCGTGAACGCGATCGATGCGGGTAAATTCGTGCAGGAAATCACGCCGCTGTATTTGCCCGACAACGGCAGCAGTGTTACGTTCGACACCGACGAGGGCCCGCGGCGCGGCACTACGCTCGAGGGACTGGCCGCGTTGAAGCCCGCGTTCGCGGCAAGCGCGAAGATCGGCTTCCACACGGCGGGCAACAGCAGCCAGACCAGCGATGGCGCGGCGGCAGTCGTATTGATGAGCAAGAAAGGTCTCGAGCGTACCGGCGCGAAACCCATCGCGAGATTTCTAAGCTACAACGTCGCTGCCGACAGCCCGCGGTATCTTGGGCCGGCGCAATTGGTCGCCATCCCGAACGCGCTCGAACTAGCGGGAGTGAAGAAAGAAGAAGTCGGCGTTTACGAAATCAACGAGGCCTTCGCCTCCGTGGTCATCTACGTCACGCGCGAACTCAAGCTCGACAAGCAGAAGGTCAATGTCAACGGCGGCGCGATCGCGCTCGGTCATCCCATGGGTGCGACGGGCGCGAAACTCACCGCGCAGATTCTGCAGGAGATGAAGCGGCGCGGCGAGAAATACGGCGTCGTCACCATGTGCATCGGCGGCGGCCAGGGCGCGGCGGGCGTATTCGAACTGCTGAACTAACCTCACGTCGACCCAATCAATTCGCGGCAGGCGAATTCATCGCCACCATGTAGTATCATGCGATTCTCGCGCGGGGAAGCGCAGAGACTACGATGGAGGGTCGATCTATGCGCACGCATTTCTGGACAAACGCCGTGTTGGCGATTGCCGTCGTTCTCGTTGCCGGGTGCACGGGGGAAACGGCGCAAGAAGATACCGGCAACTACGGCGACGGAATGGACAATCTTCCGCCGGCAGCTGCAACTGAGGCCGCGACGCCCGAGCTGGCTCCAGAGTCGGCCGAGCCTGCTGCGGAAGAGCCGGCGGCCGCACAACCTCAGGAAGCCGCCGCGTCAATTGAATCCGGCGCGTTCGGGGCGACCGCCGATGGAGCCGAAGTGAAATCGTACACCCTGGTCAACGAGAACGGCCTGCGCGCGAAGTTCATCGATTACGGCGCGATTCTCCAGTCGTTCGAAGTCCCCGATCGCGATGGCAATCTCGCCGACATCGTGCTCGGTTGCGACACGGTCGATTGCTACGCGACGAGCAGCCCGTACTTCGGGTGCATCGCGGGGCGTTACGCGAACCGCATCGCCAACGGAAAGTTTTCGATCGACGGCACGGAATACACGCTCGCGACCAACAACGCGCCGCATCATCTGCACGGCGGCGACGTCGGGTTTAACAAGGTGCTGTGGAAGGGCCAAGCGTTCGAGAGCGTGGATGGCCCCGCTGTGCGCTTCACGTACACCAGCAAGGACGGCGAAGAGGGTTATCCCGGCAATTTACAGTGCACAGTGATTTACACGCTGACGAATAACAACGAGTTGCGCGTTGACTACGAGGCCACCACCGACAAGCCCACCGTCGTCAATTTGACGCACCATAGCTACT
>JBGTJY010000372.1:0-2609 GCA_041744855.1 Candidatus Hydrogenedentales bacterium | reverse complement strand
CGCGGCCTTGCCCGGCGACCTAGACGCCGATGTTATCAAAGCGTGGGCGCGGGCGCAGGTTGATGCGAATCGACCCGTTCGCCGACCTCGACCACTGCGTCGTCGGAAAATTCGTTGAGAAATTCTTTCTGCCTTTCGGCGCACGCGCGGACTTGTAAAGCCGCATTTCGCGGCAAACAAAAGGAGACCACATCATGGCCATCACGATTGAAATCGAGGCGCAGGATCCAGACCACATGGGAGAATTGGTTATCAAGGCCGATGGGATGGATGATGGACCGAACAACCTTCAAATTTGCACGCCGCTTGGCAGGGTTCGTTTTAGTGTTCACTGCGTGCGCGCAGGAGATTACGCGGTTTTTATGGATGACGAGTTGGAGGGCGAGCGTACGACCAGGACGGACAGCTACCAGGCGAGCGAGCATGACAAGCGCAACACCGGCGACGATCGCGCTAAGCGCACAACTATCTCAACGATCGTGGCGCCGACTAAGGAAAACTCGGACGTCCAGAATACTCGGCAGAAAAAATCAGCCGCCGCGCTAACGGCCGGAAAGCTGAACGCGAAAATTTCCCCCGGGAAAAAACGAGCGCGACCCTCAGCCGATGCGCAGATACAGGGGCGAATTTAAGACACGATGGGTGCCCGGGAAGCCGTTGGGAATCCTCGTACAGTGTCTTTTCCGGGCGATGGCATGGGTTCGATAATGTCTCTTTTCGTACCCATCGCGCGCAAAAAAAGAGCGGAGCCAGGCAAGCGCCATGGTTCCGCTCTTCATTGCGCCGCAAGTGGTCACAGACGTGCGCGCATCCACGCGACGAGCGCCTCGCGGGGAATCGTGTAGCGGTGCTTTGTCATCATCGCGGCGAGTTCACCAGTTTGCGCCACGCGGTAGAGCCGGCGCTCCGAGAATCCCGACAACCGCGATGCCTGGCCGATCGTCATCGTGCTGATGCGGGCACGCTCAAGCTCCAGCATGCGGCGCTGGCGATCGACGCGCTTTGCGCGTCTCCGGATGCGGTCAAGCGGCGTCACTGTTTCATGGCGGGCGCGACTGCGCCGCGACATCGCGCCAAGCCACGCAAGCGCCGAAGGCTCCTGGCCTTGTGCGAGTAGGTTGGTCGCGACCGGGCCAAGGTACGGGGCGAAGCGCCGCTTCTCGACGTCGGTCAGCTTGCCACGCCAGACGCGGTCGATTTGATCGAGCGCTTCCTCACGGCGCAGGTGGTCATTGCGATACTTGCGAATCATCGGGCCGTGCGACTCCGCCATCTTTTGCAGTAGCGAGCGGGCCGGTGGCGTCCCGACATTCTCTTCCATCCAATCGATCGCGGCGCCCTCGCGTTCGGCCTGCGCGTCGATGCTATTTCGATGCTGTTCCGCGTTGAGCGCGGATGTTGATAGCGATACCATGATCGCTCCTTTTGGTTGGCCAGGTGTCCGCGTTTTCCGCAAGAATGTCGCGGCCCTGGCTGACTTTGTAGAGAGCCGGGCCGACATTCGACCCGACGTGTTAACGTGTTGTGCTACTGATCGATGCGGACAAGCCCCAGATGCGGGGTGAACTCATACCGTCGCGAACCGTCCGCAGACTGCATAAGCCAAACGTCGGGACGGTAATCACCCGGTGTCGGGCGCTTCCCAACGATTACCAGCGTGAGAAACCCCACCTTTACCGTTGCACCGATCGACCAATTCTGTTTCGCTTTACAGTGCATCATTGTCGCTCCGATGTATGAGTTAACTTGACCTACGACACGATGTAATCAAGGTAATCTCTTTCTGGATTACACGCAAGAGAGATATCGTATTTCTTACCCTTTTTCTTGAAATCTCGTCATTCGTTTTGGATACAATATCAACATGATCGATCGTCATCGAGTAAAGGCACTACGGCTCGCGCAGGGCCTTACACTGCAAGAGGCCGCCACGCGCGCGGGCCTGAACGACCGGCAGCGCTGGTTCAACATCGAAGCTGGCAAACGCTCTCGCCTTGCGGCTAAAACGCTCGCTGGCGTTGCTCGCGCGCTTGGATGCCGCCCAGACGAGCTGGTGATTGTCGAGAAGAAAATCGACGGCGCGCGGATTAAGAAGATGCGCATCGCCCTCGCACTAACGCTTGCCGATGCGGCCAAGGAGTCGGGCATTGGTGGGCGCCAGCACTGGTGGAGGCTGGAAAGCGGATCGGTTGCCAGGCTCGCTCCCAAGACGCTGCGGGCGGTTGCGCGCACACTGGGTTGCACAACAAAGGAGCTATTCTCGTGAGACGACGCCGAGGCAATTCTCGTTTGTGGCTCGCCGCCGCGGTGCTGCTGCTGCCGGTGATGCTGGCCTGGCTCTTCTTTGTCGGCGTGTTGAAAGTGCTTTGCTTCAGGTCTGGCGCGCACACGCGCAAGGCTTAACGTACGACATTTCGACCCCCGCTAATCGCCTTTCCGCACACGCGCCGAGTACAAGATAAGAGCACTTCTCGGGTACTCAAACTGGAAGGATTCGTGATGGAAAACGCACTCGCGTTGGTCGAAAAGTCGCATCTGGTCAGACAGTCGGAGGGGCAATCGGATGCACGAATTGTTGAGTTGTGGCTCCATGGACGGAGTTCCCATAC
>JBGTJY010000371.1:0-2055 GCA_041744855.1 Candidatus Hydrogenedentales bacterium | reverse complement strand
TGTGGGGATATTGGTTTTACGAGGGACTCGTGATCCTCGTAATCGCGTGTCCGTGCGCGCTGGTGATTTCGACGCCGGTGAGCATTGTCGCGGGTTTGGCGAGCGCGGCGCGGAACGGCGTGCTGATCAAGGGCGGGTTATATCTCGAATTGCCGGCGGCGATACGCGCGGTGGCGATCGACAAGACCGGGACGGTGACGCATGGCGAGCCGGTGGTGCAGTCGGTCGTGCCGCTGAATGGGCACGACCATTTCGAGTTGCTGCGGCGTGCGGCGAGTTTGGAGGCGCACAGCAATCATCCGCTTGCCGTGGCGATCATGAACGATGCGCGCGCGAAGGACATCCCCTACGAGGCCGTGGGCGAATATCAGATGGTGCAGGGGAAGGGGGCGCAGGGTCGATTCGATAACCGAACGTTTTGGATCGGGAGCCATCGATTTTTGCATGAGAAGACGGCCGAGACGCCGGAGTGTCATTCCACCGCGATTGCGATGGAAGACGCTGGGCATTCCGTGATCGCGATCGGGAATGAAGCGCATGTTTGCGGGCTCATCAGCGTGGCCGATCAGGTGCGCGGCGAGGCGGCGCAATTCGTCGCGGATTTGCGCGCGGCGGGCGTCGAGCATGTCGTGATGTTGACTGGCGACAACGAGGGAACCGCGAGCGCGGTGGCGAAGGCGATTCGGGCGGATGCCCACCGTTCGGAATTGTTGCCCGAGGAGAAGGTCGCGGCGGTGCGGGAGCTCGCGAACCGGTTCGGCAAGACCGCGATGATCGGCGACGGCGTGAACGATGCGCCCGCGATGGCAGCCGCGGATTTGAGTATTGCGATGGCGGCGGCGGGGTCGGACGTGGCGATCGAGACGGCCGATGTGGCGTTGATGTCGGACGATCTGTCGAAGGTGCCTTGGCTGATCCAGCATTCGAAGCGGACGTTGCGCATCATTAAACAGAATATCGTGTTTGCGTTGGGGTTGAAGCTGGTATTCATCGTAATGGCGTTTGCCGGAATGGCGACGTTGTGGATGGCGATCGCGGCGGATACGGGGGCTTCGTTGTTGGTGATTGCGAACGGGTTGCGGATGTTGCGGGCGCATTAGGGTTTTAGCACGAGCGACGAATGTCACGGATTTTCACGAACTGGATTGGGTTGTGGCGCGGGTGGCGCGGCGGAAACCGGCTGGCATTGCTGTGGTATTGTAGCCAGTGAATTTCTTGGGGGATTTTCTTTGGGGGAAGCATGAGATTGAAAAAGCACGTGGCTGTTTTACGCGGGGGGATGAGCGCCGAGTACGACGTTTCGATGAATTCGGGTGAGATGGTGCGTACGCATCTCGACCCGGATCGGTACAAGGTGACGCCTATCGAGATTGCGCGGTCAGGCGATTGGCGGTTCGGGAACGAAGAGTTCGTCGATTTTTCGGATGCGATTCCGAAATTGAAGGCGATTCATCCGGATTGCGTGTTCATTTCGCTGCATGGGCCGTATGGCGAAGATGGCCGGATGCAGGGCTTGCTCGATTTGCTGGGAATTCCGTATACCGGCTCGGGTTCGGCGGCTAGCGCGATTGCGATCGATAAGTCGCGCGCGAAGATCATGGCGCATTCCGCGGGAATCACTGTCGCCAAGCAGATCGAGTTCACGCGCACGCAGTGGCACGCGGATGCGTCGCGATGGTCGAAGCGGGTGGATGCGGAGCTGGGGTTCCCGTGCGTGGTGAAGAGTCCGCGGCAGGGATCGAGTCTCGGCATGGGAATCGTGCAGACGCCGGTCGAGTTCGCCCCCGTTGTGGAAGACACGCTGGGCTTCGGATACCGCGTGATGGTCGAGGAGTTTATCGCGGGGCGCGAAGTGACTTGCGGCGTGCTCGACACCGAGGAAATCGAAGCGCCCAAGGCGTTGCCGGTAACCGAGATTCGGCCGGTGAAATCGAAGTTTTTCGATTACCACGCAAAGTACACGCCGAACGCGACGGAAGAGATTACGCCGGCGGAGATCGAACCGGCGTTGCGCGATGAAGTTCAACGCATCGCGCTACGTGCGCATGAAGTCAT
>JBGTJY010000370.1:0-3908 GCA_041744855.1 Candidatus Hydrogenedentales bacterium | reverse complement strand
CGTCGGACGATCACTCGGGCCGCCCGGGCTACAGCGGCCCGTTCACTTCGGGTCCCCTGGGCCAAATGAGCGGACTTGCCGCCGTGATGGCCCCGGACTTGTCCATCGACGGCATCTTCGACGCCATGCGCGCGATCGACGCCTACGCAACGTCCGGCCAACGCGCGATTCTCGACGTGAACCTCAACGGATCGCCCATGGGCAAACGCCTGCCGTTCGCGGAGTCACGCGTCATCGCGGGACAAGTCATGGGCACGGCGCCCATCGACACGATCGAAGTCATCAAGAACGGCGTGGTCATGGCGCGGGAAGAATTCTTGCGCGGAGAATTCGGCCCGGACTGTTGGCTCCGCCTGGCGTTCGGCTCTCCCTCCGAAGACCTTATCCGTGACGTCCCGCGCGGCCATCGCGTTTGGAAGGGCAGCCTCGAATTGCGCGATGCGAAATTGCTCGAACTGCGCCCGCAGCAAATCGACAACGCCTACTACGAAACGGCAAACATCGATTCGCAATCGACGACCCGCGTCAACTTCAATCTGGTCACGCGCGGTAAGGAGGACGTGTTGCTCCTGCACGTCGCCGGCCTAAACGATAACTCCTCGATTTCGATTCGCCTCGAATCGACAAATGAAACCGGCATCACGTTCCCCCGCGTCTATCAGCCGTCGCGATTCCCAGCGGAGGACGTGATGTTGCCGCTCGCCAACCTGAGCCGCGGCGCAGTCACGCACGACTTACCCGCCGGACCCTACACCGACCGCATCGGCGTCTCCGTCGTCCAACCGGAAGGTCCGCTCGATCGCGAATTTCAATTCAAGGACACGGGCGAAGTCCGCGATGGCGACTACTACTATGTGCGCGTCCGCCAACTCGACGGCGACCTAGCGTGGTCCAGCCCGTGGTGGGTCGGCGGAATTCCGCCCCGGTAGCACCATGAAACAGAAGCGAACCGAGCTACAACTGCGGCAGATTCTCGATTCCGCGCTCGACTCGATCATCAGCATGGATCATCACGGGAAAGTCGTGGAGTTCAATCGCGCCGCGGAAGTCATGTTCGGCATCGCGCGCGCAGATGCGCTCGGCAAAGACGTTGGCGACCTGCTCGTGCCGCCGAAGTACCGCACGGCGCATCAGCGCGGCCTCGAGCGCTACCTGACCAGCGGCGAAATGCGCGTCATCGGCGATCGCATTCGAACCACGGCGCTGCGCGCCGACGGTACCGAGTTTCCCTGCGAACTCAGCGTGACGCTTTCGACAGCCACGGCCCAGCCGGTATTCACGGCTTACATTCGCGACGTGACCGAGCAAGAAGAAGCCGAGGAGGCGCTCCGTCAAAGTCAGCGCACGCTGATGACGCTGATGAGCAATCTGCCGGGTATGGCGTATCGTTGTCCCGAGGATCAATATGGCACGATGCAATACATCAGCGAAGGCTGCGTCGGATTGACGGGCTACGATCTCGAAGACCTCATCGCAAATCACGGCGTGGCCTTCCCCGATCTTATTCATCCTGAAGACCACGATCGCGTTCTCGAAGAAGTGCGTCGTGCGCTGAACGCCCACGAATCCTTCCAGGTCCACTACCGAATCCGCACGGCCAACGGCGAAGTCAAATGGGCCAATGACCGCGGGCGCGGCGTGTACTCCGTGTTCTCGCCGATGGGCGATCCCATCGCGATCGAAGGTTTTATCACCGATATCACGGAACGAAAGCGCGCCGAGGTCGTGCTCAGCGAATACAGCCAGCGCCTCGAGGCGGAAGTCGCGGAACGCACGCAGGAAGTCAACGCCCGCAACGACGAACTCCGCAGCGCGCTGGACGAGCTGCACCGAACGCACGATCAACTCATCACGCAAGACAAACTTGCCTCGCTCGGCGCGTTGACGGCCGGCATCGCGCACGAAATCAAAAACCCCCTGAATTTTGTGAACAATTTCGCCGAAATTTCCGTGGGCATGACGAAAGAATTGTCGGAAATACTCACAGAAGCCAAGGATGCAATCGGCGACGCGAGATTCACTGACATAACCGAAATCCTCGGACACCTCACCGTAAACGCCCAGAAAATCCGGGAGCATGGCCGGCGCGCGGACAGCATCCTGCGCAGCATGTTATTGCATTCACGAAGCTCCTCGGGCGATCGCCAACTGACGGACTTGAACGCGCTGCTGAACGAGGAGCTGAACCTCGCCTATCACGCCATGCGCGCGCGCGACAAAACCTTCAACGTCGAGTTCGTACGCGAATTCGATCCTGCCGTCGGCGAAATCGCGATCGTCCCGCAGGACATCGGCCGAGTTTTCCTCAACATCGTGAACAACGCGTGCCAGGCCATCCAATGTAAGCGGGATTCCGAACCTGGCGCGTACCACCCCGCAATCGTCGTGACGACGCGCGCCTGCGGCGACCACGTCGAGGTCCGCATCCGAGACAACGGAACGGGAATCGCGAAGGACGTGCTTCCGAAAGTGTTCGATCCATTTTTCACGACGAAGCCTGCCGGCGAAGGCACGGGGCTTGGTCTTTCGATCTCCTACGAAATCGTCGTGCAGAAACACGGCGGCGGAATCGAAGTGAGCTCGGAGCCCGGCGAATACGCCGAGTTTGTGATCACTCTGCCGAGGAAGGCGACCCGTGACTAAGCCCGATCGCATCCTCATCGTCGACGACGAGCCGGATCTCGAGGTCCTGATCCGGCAACAATTCCGCAAACGAATCCGCGCGAACGAAATCGATTTCGCATTCGCGTCGAATGGGAGGGAGGCGCTCGACTTCCTCGGCGCGAACGGCGATATCGAAATCGTGTTCACCGACATCAACATGCCCGTGATGGACGGCCTCACGTTGTTGTCCGAAGTCCGCAAGCTCAACCGCCTCATCAAGGCCGTCGTCATCTCGGCCTACGGCGATCTCGAAAACATCCGCACCGCGATGAACCTCGGCGCGTTCGATTTCCTCACGAAGCCGATCGATCTGAGCGACCTCGACACCACGCTCGACAAAACGCTCCAAGAAATCGCCGTGCACAAAGTAGCCGCGCAGAATCGCGCGAAACTCATCGGACTCGAACAGGAACTCCTCGTCGCAAGCCAAATCCAACAAGCGATGCTCCCTGTCGCTCCGCCGCATTTTTGGGAACATTCGCAATTCGACCTCTTCGCCATGATGTCCCCCGCGAAGGCCGTCGGCGGCGATTTCTACGACTTCTTCAAGCTCGACGGCGAAAGGCTCGCGATCGTTATCGGCGATGTATCGGGAAAAGGCATCCCCGCGGCGTTGTTGATGATGCTCGCGCGCGTGATCACGAAATCCGCCGCGATGCACGCCGAGAGCCCCGCCACTTGCATCGCGCAGGTGAATCGCTTCCTGCACGCCGAGCGCGTGTCGCACCGATTTGTCACGTTGTTCTACGGCGTATTCGATGTGGCGAGAAAAACTTTGAACTATTGCAACGCCGGCCACAACCCGCCGCTGCTCGTTCACCGCGACGGAACCGTGCAATCTATCCCGCTCGTCGGCGGCATGGTGACCGGCGTCGACCCCGACAATTGTTACGATTGCGCGAGTCTTGAATTTCATCCCGGCGACGCGCTCGTGCTCTATTCCGACGGTGTGACCGAGGCCATGAATTTGGCGTTCAAGCCGTACGGCGACGATCGACTCGAGCGCGTGCTACGCGACGCGCGCGGCGATGCCCGTGCGATTGTCGAGGCGATTCTCAACGACGTCCGCGCGTACGTGCAGGATGCCGAACAGAGCGACGATCTAACGGTCGTCGTCGTGAAATCCAATGAATGAAGTCGACCGGCCCAGGGGCTTTCCATTAAGTCCGACGAGCGTTTTCGGGTAACGCCCCTTTTAAAGCGGCGAGTGTGGGTTGCCGTCAGATACGGCCAAACGCGCCGCT
>JBGTJY010000369.1:0-1501 GCA_041744855.1 Candidatus Hydrogenedentales bacterium | reverse complement strand
CACACACGCAGCGCCAACGCCGACAAGCGCGATGGCAACTTTCAGGGATTCGGTCGTTTCCTCACCGGCTCCACCGGCGAGTATTACGTCCGCACGATCAAGCCCGTCGCCTACCCCGGCCGCACGCCGCACATTCACGTGGCGGTGAAGGTGAAGGGCCGCGAGAAGTTCGCCACGCAGTGCTACATCAAGGGCGAGCCGCGGAATGATCGCGACGGCATCCTGCGATCGATCCGCGATCTTCGTCAGCGCGATTCGGTCATCGTCGATTTCGCACCGATCCCCAACGCTCGCGTCAATGAACTGGCTGCGAAATTTGACCTCGTGATGGGCTTCACGCCCAACGCGTGATCGCCGGCGCCTCCCGCGCGAAAAATCCGCGAAACATCACGCGGTTTTCCATTGAAATTTGGCAGTTTTTGATCAGGTGTTGCGCACGGGAGCCACCGCCGGCGCAGCGCGCCCGGCATATGTAGAGGGACCAATCCAGGTTTCTGCTCAGGGATTCGGGGAGGGTGAAAGGAGGTGCGAGAATGGTTCATTGGTGCGCTTTTGTGTTCACTTTTGGTCGCTTTTGGATCACTTTTTCGGAGCAGGAAACAAGCTGTTTTCGCGGCAAGTGCAGGCCGGTCCGGGGGTTGCGCCGAAATGGCGCTCAGACGATCGGCGCAAACTTTTTATCGCTTCCCCGGGGGCGGTTTGGGCGGGTTTGCGGTCAACCTTGCGGCGAGCCGCGCACGAGCTTGGCAAGCTCTTGTTCGGCAAGCTCGCCTTCGCGCGTGCTCGAGAGGCGTTGCGAAGCCAGCGTGAGGTATTCGACGGCCTTGTCCGGACGACTGAGGTATCGCGCGTAGAGCACGCCGAGCATCAACTGCACATGTCCGGTCTGGTCGGCGCGCGGGTAGACGCGAAGGAACCCCTCGTACGCGTCGGCGGCGGCTGCGTGTTGCTGCTGCTCGAACAGATAGTTCGCCATGTCGAACTGGTTCTGTCGCGACAGCACCTGCGCCGGATCGACGGCGCGAAGCTCCATGAACAGTCGCCGCGCTTCGGGAAAATTGCTGTGCGCCATCGACTCCTGAACCGCCGCGCGGACTTCCATCACGCGCTGCGTTCGAGGATCCGCCTCGGTGGGTTGGGCGCGATAGCTGAACGGATCGTATCCCGAGGCCACCATGTCGCGGAACTGCCGTCGCCGATTCCACCGATCGAGCAGCGCGAGCATGTCGAACTGGCTGCGCGGGAGCAGTCGCACCGCCAGCATCAGCATGCACACCCCCGCGCCGAACACCGCTCCGCCGATGTGGGCCATGTGCGCGACATTGCTGCTGGCGCCGAGGATCTCGCGGAACTGGTTGAACACGTTGAGCGCAAACCACAGTCCGATGAACCACATGCTGGCCAGCTCGAACATGCCGATCAGGATAAAGAAGTAGATGATCGTCACGTGGGCGCGGGGGAAGAGGATCAGGAAAGCGCCGGTCACGCCGAACACCGCACC
>JBGTJY010000368.1:0-1643 GCA_041744855.1 Candidatus Hydrogenedentales bacterium | reverse complement strand
GCCCGCGGCCCGTCGCGGCATGTTCGCCGCCGCCAGTGTCGCATGGGCTCGGAGCTTGGGGGAGTTTGGCCCGATCCTCGTTTTCGCCGGAGCCACGCGGATGAAAACCGAAGTGCTGCCTACGACCGTCTGGCTCGAGTTGAGCGTCGGCAACCTCGAAGCCGCCGTGGCCGTGAGCATCCTTATGGTGGTGTTTGCGATGATCGTGCTCGTGGCCGTGAGGCGCATGGGGGAGAGGTTGTGAAATGACGAACCACGAATCCCGAAATCCGAAGGAATGCCAAATTGCGAAATCGGGAGGCTCCATTTGTAGCCCCCGCACTGCTCGCCATTCGCGCTTTGGGGCTTCATTCATCATTCGTCATTCGTCATTCGTCATTCCGAGATGATCCGCTTCGACAACATCGCGTGGCGCGCGGGCGCATTCGAGCTGGCGAGCATCTCATTCGCCGTGCCTGCGGGCAAATACGCCGTGCTCATGGGGCGCACGGGCTGCGGCAAGACGAGCCTCATGGAAATCCTCTGCGGCCTGCGTCGTCCGCGTGCGGGCCGCGTGTTCATCGGCGACCGCGACGTCACGGAGCTGGCACCGGGCGAACGCGGCATCGGCTACGTGCCGCAGGATGGCGCGTTGTTTCCCACGATGACCGTGCGCGAGAATCTCGGCTTCGCCCCCCGCCTGCATCGCCGTCCCGACACGGAAATCCGGCGCGAGGTGGACGGCATTGCCGGGCGGCTCGGCGTCGCGCACCTGCTCGAACGTCTTCCGCAAAATCTCTCGGGTGGCGAACGTCAACGCGTCGCCCTCGGTCGAGCGCTGGCTTCAAATCCCAAGGTGCTCCTGCTCGATGAACCGCTCTCCGCGCTCGACGAGGAACTGCGCGACGAACTCGCGCGCCTGCTGAAAGGCATCCAGCATGATCTCGCCATCACCGCGTTGCACGTGACACATCACCGCCAGGAAGCGGCGCAACTCGCGGACGTGATGTTCCGGCTTGATAATGGCCGTGTAGCTGAAGCGAATCTTGCGGGGAAATTCCCCTGACTGTTGTTGAAACCCTACGGATACACCGGGCCTGTGCTTGTAGCGGCAAGCGGTACCTCAGCGGGCGCATTGGCGGGGCCAGCCAGCGTGAACTCGATCCAGTCCGGGCGAGGGAGGGAAACATTCAGTTGAAATCCCAGGAGGCCGGCAAAACTCCGGCTCAAAGCCAAACCGAGTCCGGCGTGCGTGCTGTCGGTTCGTGACATGTCCTTGCGCCAAAGCCGCTCGAAGAAGCGCGGCAGATCGGAGCTGCTGATGCCCGTGACCGTGTTTCCGCAGGTCAGGTGGAAACGCCCCGCCTCGACGCGTGCGCGGATTTCAATGGCTCCGAGGTTGGGTGTGTAGGCGGTGCTGTTGCAGGTGAGGTTGCCGAGAATCGCATGAAATAAAGTCGCGTCGGAAACGATGATGCAATCCTCCGGCACCCCCGTGCAGACACGGATGGCCCGGTTTTCAATGGCCTCCCCATGCGCGGCGAGGGATTCGCGCACCAGCGGCGCCACACGGATGAGGGTGCGTTCAAGCGGCAGTTGCCCCGTCTCGCTGCGGGAGAGCGTGAGCAGGTGGTTCACGAGGTTTTCCATCTGCACCGCGATGC
>JBGTJY010000367.1:0-13193 GCA_041744855.1 Candidatus Hydrogenedentales bacterium | reverse complement strand
CTACGACGACCCCGAGACCGTGCAGACCTTGCTGCGGCTCGCCTGCTCGGAAGACGAGGGCGTGCGAGATGCCGCCCGGGGGAGCCTCGTGCGTAGCGCGGCGCCGGGAGTCGATCAGCGTCTGGCGCAAGGCGTCATCAGCGCGGACAACGCCGTGCGCGCCGAGTCGTTGCGCGCAATCGCGGCGCGGCGATCGGACGATGCGCTGTCCATTGTGATGCGCGCGTGCGAACGCGAAGTCGAAGGCATTCGAATCCTCGCGATGGAATCGCTGGGGCAGATCGCCACCGTCGACGAATTGCCCTACCTCGTGAAGCAGTACAATGCGGCGCGCACCGACGGCGACCGCGAGATGTTGAACAAGGCCATCGTGGCCACTGCGAAACGCGCGGAGCCGGGCCGCAAACGGATCGATCCGATCGTCAAAGGCATGGGCGGGGGCTCGCGATCCGCCGAGCGCGACATCGCCTACATCACGATGCTCGGCCAAATCGGCGACGACGCGGCGTTGGATGCGCTGAAATCAGCCGCCGATCGACGGGACGCGACGGTGCGCGAGGCTGCACTCCGCACGATGGGCCGGTGGGAATCGCCCGCGCCGCTGGATATTTTGGCGAAGACTCTGAAAAGCCCAAAGAGTCCCGCGGAGGAACGGCTCGCAGTCGAGGGCTATCTGCGGTTGTTGCGCATCGAGAACGATCGAAGTGTTGAGGAAACACTGGCGCTATATCAGACGATCACGGTTCGGCCGTTGGATGTAGCGCAGAAGAAGCAGTTGCTCGCGGGACTGGCCGAGGTGGATGACGCCCGTGCCGTGCCGATGGTCGAAGCCTACCTCGCGGACTCCGAAGTCGAGGCGGAAGCGCGTCTGGCCTTGGATAGACTGGAATCGCAAGACTGATCGATTGCGGAATCGACAACAGCCTTCCCATGTACAATTGATTCCGCAGAGCAGAACGGTGCGTTCCCAACTTCACCTTCCGGGAACCAGGAATCGATCATGATTGCAATCAAACAAACCGCGTTGGCCCGGCCCGTCGAGTTGATTCAACTCGAAGGCCCGCGTGAGGGTCGAGCGAAATTGGCCCTCGTGAAGGGTTATCTGAGCCTCAGCTCGTCCGAGGCGAAAGACAACGCCGCGTGGGTGCGGGCGATTCGCCGTGCCGGGTGGCGCGGCGCTATCTATCAACTGCGGTGGGAATCGGGCCGAGCGCGCGAGATATTGCGGAACATCGGGTTGAGCTTGCTGTTGCGCATGGGACTCAAGTTCGCCGCGCGCCGCGTGTTCTTGCCGTTACCGCCGTTCGGCATTTTCGAGCTGAACGAAATTCGCCGCCATTGGCGCGCCGCGCGCGATCGCGCGTCGACCGCCGACACTGCGGCAATGTCCGAGTTGCTGAATCACGAATCCGAGGCCGGACACTGGACGCTCGTGGGCCACTCGTTGGGCGCGCGCGTCGTGTTCAACATGCTTAAGCGGTCGGAACTGGAGACGAACTCCGTCGACAACGCCGTCTTGCTCGGCGGGACGATGTCGTGCAGCGATGCCGATTGGGCGGCGGCGGCGCGCGGAGTACGGGGCTCAATCGTGAACGTCTACCACCCCGGCGATCGCATTCTGAATTGGTTGTATCGCGCGACGGAATTCAATCGCATTAGCCCGTGCGGGGTGGGTCCCGTGTTGTGTGAGCATCTGCGGATTGTGAATGTGGACGCGTCGGAACGTCTTCCTCCGTCCTTCCGGAGTCACATGCAATATCACGAGACGCTCGACACCACCGTCGGGCCGCGGTTATGGACACTCCCGGCGCCACGCCTGTTGCCGCTTTTCGAAGATAAACCCGCAGTGGATACAACGCCGATCGACTTGGAAACGAACACAGGCAACGCCGCACCGCCGATGAACCTGGAACCGAATACAGGCAACGCGTAGGGGCGGTTCAGGATCCGCGCGTGGGCTGCGATCAGACAGAGCGTAGGGGCGGTTGGGAACCGCCCCGGGGTCTCGCGCGAAACACTCGGGCGCTTCCCGAAGCGCCCCTACCGGAAGGAATCGGAATATGAAAATCGCGAGTTTGGCCATGGTCGGTGTGTTGGTTTCGATTGCCGGGAGCGTGCACGTCGTGAGCGCGCAAGATAAAGACGCGGAAAAAGCCGCGCGCGAAAACGCGGCGATGGCCTCGCTCGACGAATACATGGCGGCCTTCAACGCCCGCGATCCGAAGGCCTACGCCGCGACGCTGCACTATCCTCACGTGCGCATCGCGAGCGGGCAAGTGAAGGTTTGGCAGAACGAAGCGGAATACGCGGCAGGCATGGATTTCGACGCTTTCAGCACGCGCGAAAACTGGCATCACAGTGCGTGGGACTATCGCAACGTGGTGCAGTCATCGCCCGAAAAAATCCACATCGCCGTGCAATTCACGCGCTACAACGCCGAAAACAAACCCGTCTCGTCCTACGAATCCATGTACATCATGACGCTCAAAGACGGGAAATGGGGCACGCAAGCCCGCTCAAGCTTCGCGCGCTGATTCTTAAAGGTGGCACGGGCTTCCAGCCCGTGGGCACCGCGCCGATGCCGCACGGCCAGGATGGCCGTGTCACGTTGCCCGCGCGCTCGTCATTTCGACACGAAATCCACCATCAGCTTCGTCAGTTTCGGGCCGTCGGGCGTTGCAAAGATGTGCTGCGCGTGCGCGTCGCCCGCGAGGATTTCCAGGCGCTTGGGTTCTGCGGAATCTTCAAATACCTTCCGCGTCGGCGCCGCCGCGCGATCGCCCTCGGACACGATGAACAGCTTGTCGATCGAATCGGACTTGATTGCGGGCGCAGTACTCGGCGCTAGCAACACGGCGCGATCGACGATCATCACTGGCGCGCCATTCAGCGCGGCCAGAATGGCCATCGCCCCCATGCTGCCGCCGACGAGCGCGACATGTTCCATCTTGAGCGACTGCAAATAGGCGACGCCCGCCTGGATGTCGAGGTGGCGCGCATTTACATCGCCGCCCGCGCTGTTGCCGTATCCGCGAAAATCGATCGAGAGCGCGGTCACGCCCTGCGACTGCAATTCCTCCGCAATCGGGTACCAACTTTCCTTGTTGAAAACCGCGCCGTGCGCGAACAACACGGCCCGCTCGGTCCCGCCCGTGAACAGCGCGGCCTCGATCGTCGCGCCGTCCTCCGTTTTGTACGCAACGATCTGGAACTCAGCTTGAGCCATATGTGAAGCACACGAGAACGTCGCTGCGCAGATTGCGGCGAGATGGAATGCGTTTGGTTTCATGTCACGGATTCCTTCAATTGATGGGCGATCGCGATACTCCGGACGCGGAGGACCGCGTCCCTCCCGGACGATCGTTCAGTACGACTTCGGCAACCCGAGCACGTGCTCTCCGATAAAGTTCAACGCCATCTCCTGCGAAACCGGCGCAATTTTATACAGCCGCACCTCGCGCCACAGCCGTTCCACGTGATATTCCTTGGCATAACCCATGCCACCGTGCGTCTGTAGCGCGGTGTCGCACGCTTCGAATCCCGCTTGCGCCGCGCGGAGTTTCGCGACGTTGCATTCCTCCCCGCACGACTGGCCATTGTCGAATAGCCACGCGCCTTTCATCACCATCAAATCGGCGACTGCGAGTTTCGAATACGCATCGGCCAGCGGAAATTGAATGCCCTGGTTCTGCCCGATGGGCCGATTAAAAACAATACGCTCCTTCGCGTAGTTCACCGCGAGACGCAGCGCGGCCTGGCCAATACCAATCGCCTCCGCGGCGACGAGGAGCCGTTCCGGATTTAATCCCGAGATCAGGTGATAAAACCCCTGACCCTCTTCGCCGATCATGTCCTCCGCGGGCACGTGCACGTCGTCAAGATAGAGTTCGTTCGAATCGACAGCACTACGCCCCAGCTTTTCGATCTCGCGAATTTCGATGCCCGGCGATTTCAGATCCAGCAGAAAAAGCGACATGCCGAGGGTCTTCTTGTCGACGGCGTCATACGGCGTCGTCCGCACGAGGATCAGCGTCCGATCGGCTTGCTGCAAATTGGTCGACCAGATTTTCCGGCCGTTGATGACGTATTCGTCGTTCTTCTTGTCGGCCCGCGTCGTGATGCGCGTCGTGTCGGTGCCCGCGTTCGGCTCCGTTATGCTGAATCCCAGCTTCATCGAACCGTCCGCGATTTTCGGAAGGTACGCTTTCTTCTGCGCGTCCGAGCCATATTTCACGACGGGCATCGGCGGAAAAATCGAGAAGTGTATCGGCGATGCGCCGGTCGTCCCCGCGCCCGATGCACAGATTTCGCGCAGCAGAATGCACGCCTCCTGAATGCCGAGGCCCGCGCCGCCGTGCGCTTCGGGTATGGCGACGCCTAGCCAGCCCGCATCGGCAAAGGCCTTGAAGAAGTCGTGCGGGTATTCCGCGCGTTTGTCGCACCCGCGCCAGTAGTCGAGGTCGAAAGTCGACGCAAGTTGGCGCACGTTGTCGCGAATGAGTTGTTGTTCGTCCGTAAGACCGAAGTCCATGGAAGGTGTCCTTGGGGAAATTTGCGGTATTGTATCTAATCGCAGAGCCGCAGGGGTCGCGGAGCAACGCGGAGGAAATTCGGAATGATGTGGAAACGGTTCGTTGTCGCGTTGATGTTTGGGATGATCGGGTTTGGAGTCGCTTCGGGAAAAGAGTACATGTTAGTGCACAACACGAACAGCGGCGAGATATCGAAGATCTCGATTCCGGAACATGAGGTCGTCGCGCAGATTCAGATCGGCTTTTACATGGATTTCCTCAACAAATCGCCGGACAATTCGACGCTGTACGTGAACCGTATTTATGGCGATTTACCGGGCGCGCGGGCGAAAAACATCGGCGTCGATGGCGAATTGATCGCCCTCGATCCGAAGTCGGGCGAAATTCAATGGCGCCTCGACCTGGACGGCATGCCGCATCACATGAGCGTATCGAAAGATGGCAAGCGCGTGTTCGTTCCCTACTACGATACGTGGTGGTTGGCGGTCGTCGATGTCGAAGCGAAACAAATCATCAAGAAAATTTGGATCGGCCACGGCGGGCACGGCACCAAATTGTCAGCGGACGGCAAGCGGCTGTACGTCGGGTCGATGATGAACGACACGCTGACGGTGATTGATATCGAGAAGCTCGAAGTTGCGAACGTTTTTGGATTCCGCGATGCCGTGCGCCCATTTGTGTTTCCCAAGGACGAGTCGGTCATCTACGTGCAACAGTCCTGGCTTCACGGATTCGTCGTGCTCGATCCGAAGACGCGGGCGCAGCGCAAAGTGGAGCTGCCGAATTTGGGTAAGGAAGTCTCCATGCCGGATTTCTATCCGCATAACGTGAACCATGGGATTACGCTCAAGCCCGATGAATCGGAATTGTGGTGCAACGGCAGCGCGCTTAATTTCGTGGCGGTGTTCAAGCATCCGAGTCTCGAACTTGTCGCGGATATCCCCGTCGGCACGGACCCGAACGACATCGAGTTCAACGGCGACGGCAGGTTTGTGTACGTGACGAATCGGGGGAGCGACGATCTTTCGATTATCGATTCGGCGACGTACAAGGAAGTGAAGCGATTGAAACTGGGAGATTTGCCCCAGCGGATGGTGATTGTGGATATCGCGGAATGATTAAACGCAGAGGGCGCAGAACACGCGGAGGATCGCAGAGGGGTTTCGTATGAAATTCGGATTTTTGTGTACGCAAAAACTTCTTTTGTTGTCTATATTTCTTTTGTTTTCTGGCAAAAGTGCTTTGTCGGTGGATATGTATGTTTCGGTGGACGGGAACGACGCGTGGAATGGCCAGCAGGCGGAGGTTGGCGCTTCCGGGGTAGGGCCGTTCGCGACCTTTGCGGGGGCACGCGATGCTATTCGGCGGATGAGAGCGGATGGCGCGTTGAGCGAAGGCGTCACCGTGCATATTGGCCCGGGGACCTATCTGCTTGATTCCCCGTTTGCGTTGAGCGCGGAGGATTCGGGAACAGTGGATGCGCCGATTCGGTATGACGCTGGGAAGCCTGGCTCTGCGAGATTACTGGGTGGACGCGTGGTTTCTGGATTCACGCGTGTGTCCGATGTCGCACTGCTGGATCGTCTGGATGAGAGCGCGCACGAAAAAGTCTATTCGCTCAATCTCAAGCAGCTCGGCATCAACGATTTTGGCAAACCAAGCGGCGGAGGGTTGGAGCTGTTTTACGACGGGAAACCGATGCAAATCGCCCGCTGGCCGAACGAGGGTTTCGTGAAAATCGTGACGGTGACGGGCGGCGAGGCGGTCGAAATTCACGGGAGAAAGGGCGACCGAATCGGCCGCTGGGTCTACGAAGACGAACGGCCCGCGCGATGGGTGAACGAGAAAGACGGGTGGTTGTACGGCTACTGGTTCTGGGATTGGTCGGCGGATCACGAGAAGATCAAGTCGATCGATCCGGAAATGCGAATCATCGAGGTCGAGGAGCCCTATCACGGCTACGGCTATGCGGAAGGTCAGTGGTACTACGCGCTGAATCTGTTGTCGGAACTCGATGCGCCGGGCGAGTGGTACCTCGATCGCGAAACGGGCGATTTGTTTTTCTGGCCCCCGGGATCAATCGATGATGCCGAGGTTTTTGTGTCGCTGTTGGCGTCGGCGATCGTGATGGAAGACGTATCGCGCACGACGATTCGGGGCCTCGTCATCGAAGGCGCGCGCGATACCGCGATTCGCATCACCGGCGGCGAGAACAACCGGATCGTTGCGTGCACCGTGCGCAATTCCGGCGCGGATGCGATCGCGATTTCCGGCGGCACGGAACACGGCGTCGTGGGCTGCGACATTTACAATCTCGCGGGCGGAGGCATCACGCTTCAAGGCGGCGACCGGCCCACGCTGACGCCGTCCCGCCATTTTGTCCAGAACAACCACATCCACGACTACGCCCGTTGGTATCGCATGTATCGCCCGGCGGTGCTCGTGCAAGGCGTCGGTCAGCGCGTCGCACACAACCTCATTCACGACGCGCCGCACATGGCGATTCAGTTTGGCGGGAACGATCACGTGTTCGAGTTCAACGAGATTCACAGCGTGTGTTACGAATCGAACGACGCCGGCGCAATTTACGCGGGCCGCGACTGGACCGAGCGCGGAACTATTATCCGCAACAACTTCATGCACCACGTGACGGGTTACGAAGATCGCGGATGCGTGGGCGTCTACCTCGACGATATGTTCTGCGGCACGCGCGTATCCGGCAACGTCTTCTACAAAGTGCATTGGGCCGCGTTCATCGGCGGCGGGCGCGACAACTTGTTCGACAACAACCTCTTCGTCGATTGCCCCAAGGCGCTGCACGTGGATAACCGCGCACAGAACTGGGCGAGCTACGTAGTCCCTACGACGATGATGGAGCGGCTGAACGCGATGCCGTATCGCGAAGCGCCGTGGAAGGATCGTTTCCCGGAATTGCTGACGATCGTCGACGACGAGCCGGCCGCGCCGAAGGGAAACCTAATCGCGCGCAACGTGTTTTTCGGCGACAACTGGGACGATATCGCGGAGGAGCCGCGGCCGCTGGTCAAGCTCGAGGGCAATATCGAGAACCTCGATCCAGGATTCGTGAATACCGCATTCCGCGAGAAGCCTACGCCAGGCGCGACGGACTTTCGATTACGCGAGGACGGCGCGGCCATGAAGGCGGGGTTCGTAACGTTGGAGCTAGAGCGGATGGGCCTATACGAGAGCACGGACCGGGCGACCTGGCCAGTTCAACACCATGTGCGTGAATGAGTTCGGCTACGACTCCCGGGCAAGCTCGCCCAACAAGCCCTCTACTGGCAGCACGGCAACAACTGCCAGTCGACGGTCTTCATTGAAGTGAAACGAAACTAAAGCCCTGGGAAGTCTATATTCCCACGTCTGTCGATGAATGCAAGACGGCGGGTCAAAGTCGGAGTCAGAATCCTTAAATACACGATGTGGTTCGCCGAAACCTCGTTCTATCAGAGCCGTATCCGATTCTTCACTTAGGTTCATCGACGCTGCTTTATATTTTATTCCGTGGCGATAGCGCTTCGATTTTCCTTCCTGGGCGTTCAACAGAATCAAATGCTGAAAACGCCAATTCCAGGTCGTAGACAGACTGAACCCGTCCGACCAGTAGTCGAGGTCTCTCGACCGTATTTCGTCCGTGCTCGAATGTTCGATTTCAACTTCATTGTCATCGTCCGCCTCCCATCGAGCGATGCAGTTGCGGAATTTCTCGCACCTGCCGAGTCCGCTCAGCCGGTCAACGGATTCTCCGAATGCAACGCCGCAGAATGTGCCGGCGTCGAGGTCGAGGACGATTTCCAGATTCGGGTCGCGCACCCACGTCTTGGTGGGGTCATCGGGATTGTTGACGAGGAGGCCGAGTCTTTCTAGCCATTTCATGAGTCCCATAGCGCTGTCCTCGAAACTGACTCGCCGCTTGGAAAGCGGCGGTACCAGGGGCGGGCTTGTCCGCCTGGTGCTATTTTACGCTGAGCGATCGAATTGCGGGATAGTCATGTGTTCGCCGCCTTTGCGGGCGGATTCGTGCGCGATGATGCCGGGGACGCAAAGCGCCAAGGCTTCGTAGAGGTCGATCGTGGGCTCGCGATCTTCGATTAGCGCGGTGATGAACTCGTGCGTGATGAACGGGTGCGAATTCCCGTGGCCGCTGTCGTAACGCATTCCTGCGGGGACGCGCGGCCAGTAGTCCGGCGTCGGCGTGCTGAGCCTGCCTTCGTCGCGCAAGGCGAAAGCCTGTCCCGCCGGTCCGGGCATGTAGAGCGCGGCGTTGCGTCCGAACCACTGCGCGCGCTCGCCGTGGGCCTGGATGTCCCAGGCGATGTTGCAGCGGAAAGGCATGCCCCCGGTGGTGGTGAGCAGGCACATGGCGTTCATGAACGGATTGTTGTAGTCGTTGTCTTTCATGGCGGGTTCGGTCTTGTCGGCGGTACCGATGCAGGAGATGGAGGCGAACCAATCGCCGGTGACGCCGGTGACGAATGCGGTGCAATGGGTGGGGTAAAGCGTCGGGGGAAACCCGTAGAGCCAGGTTCGTTTGCCATCGCGCCACGAGGACCCTTCACTGGCGCGGCCGATGTTGGGTTGGTAGTGCTCGGCTTCGCAATAGACCATCTCGCCAAACGCGCCGCGCTGGTGCAGCTCGCGCGCGGCGATGGTCTCCCAGCGATACCAACTCGTTTCGGCGGACATGTACCGCAGACCCGTGCGCTCCTTGACGGCTTTCATTTCAGCGGCTTCATCGTGTGTCATGCACGCGGGGCACGCCGAGATCACGTGTTTGCCGTGCTCCATGCAAAGGATAACGTGTCGCGCGTGATCGGACGGGGGCGTGAACAGCGCGACGGCCTCGACGTTCGGATCGAGCACGAGTTTCTCGAGCGACTCGTACGATTGCGCGCAACTGTATTTGCGCATCAATGCGTCCCTTCGCTCGGGGATGAGGTCGCTGACGGCGTAGACTTGGCAATTCGGATGCTCGTGCCAATGCCAGGCCGTGCCGAATCCGCCACCCACGACGCCGATGCGGATTTTGCGATCGGACGTCTGCTGCCATTCGGGTTCCTGTGCCGCGGCGGCGTGGAGCGTCGCCAATGCTGCGGCGGTGGCCGCCGAGGATTGCAGAAATGCCCGGCGCGTGATGGTCGTCATAGGGTTATCCTTTCTGTTCACAGGCACAGATTTGCACCGATGATTAACGAGTCAACGGGCGATTAAAGAGGTGCTGGTATACCGAGTCGATTTGAAAGCCGTCGACGCCGGCGGCGGTCAAGCGCTCGATATCGGCTTGCGCGTCGGCGAGATGCGTGTCGGATTCGTAGCGAAAAGTGTTGATCGCGGGAATCACGAGTTTGCCCTGGTGTTGAAGGTCGCGCACGCGTTCGTCTGGGAGGTCCGCGGGCAGTCCGAACCAGAATGATTTCGGCGCATTTTCGGATGAAGTTTCCGTCGCAGTCAACAGGATGTGGCCGGTGAAATGTTTGCGTATAACCTCAGCGCCGTTGATGCACATCGTAGCGTTCGTAAGTTCGAATCGTTCCAACAGTCCGATGATTCGATCGAAGAACTGCGTCGATTCGCCGGATTTGATGTCGAGCATCACGCCGAGGCGTTCGCGTTGACAGATGCGCAGCGCGTCTTCCAGGTGTTGGATGGGTTCGTCGTTCGTCCGATAGACGATCGCAGTGAGCTCCGCGGCAGTGCGATCCGAAATCGAGCCCGCGACGCCGCAGTCCTCATCGAGCGTCTGATCGTGAAACACGATCGGCTCGTGGTCCTTCGATTCCTGAATGTCCAGTTCGACGAGATCGTAGCCCGCGCTTGAGGCCGCCTCGATCGCCGCAGCGGAGCATTCGGGGATGGCATCGGTCACCACTCCACCACGATGCGCGATGAGCAGTGGACGCCGGGCCGCAATCGCGTTCGCGTCGGTGAGATTGATCAGTTCGGGGCGCGCGGCGAGTCGGTGGATCGCGGCGAAAATATCTCGCTCGACTGTCGGCGCCCAGGGTCCATGGAGTCCGTAGTAGACCATCGCGCCCTCGCCTTCGTAGCCGCCTTCCCGCAGAATCCGCAGCGAGGGGATGTACGCCATGACGTCGTTCGCGTACCCGATAACGAATTGCCGATCACGATCGAATTCGGTCTTCATGCGCAACGAGTAATCGACGACGACCTCGCCGCCGAGCGCCGTGATCTGCAGGTCATCCGCGAATTGCCAGACTTGGATTGGGTACGGATACGTCTCGGGAATTGCGCCTTTCTCGTCGAGCGTTTGGAGCAATTGCCTCGCGCGACGTTGGATATAAACATTCTCGTCGCCAAGTTGACGTTCAAGATCGGCACGGCTCGGCGCAACGCTCAGCGCGAGCGGAATTTCCTCGTACGTAGCCCGAACGGGGCCCTCGACGGGCGCGAGCGATCCGTTCATCGCGGCGATGACCGCCTTGCCGAGCGATTCGCCATACGTCATCGCGAGCGTGAGCGTCTGTCTCGGGATTGGATTCTGGTCCGCGCCGCAGCCGGAGACGAAGAGCGCGGTCGTTCCCGGCAGTTGTTGCTCGATATAAATCTGCGCGAAGCCCGCGTAGTCGCCACAAATCTGATAGAACGCCAACGTCGTGTTGTGGCACGCGTAGCCGAACAGGACGGCCTTCTTCGTGCCGTCCGCGCGCTCGGCAACGAGCGTCGGGACGTCGAAATCGACCGGTCCGATCGCGTTGTACGTAAGCGCGACGCCATCGGTCGTGTATCCGCGCCGGTTACGCGCGAAATCGGCGCGGCCAATGCCCCACAGCACACGCCCCGGTTCGAGATCGCTAACGGCATCTTCGATCGCTCCGAGGAACAACTCCGGCAACGCATCGGAATACTCGCGCCGGAGTCGCTGCTGTTCGTCGTCGAGCTCGTACATGACATCCAGGTTGTCGCGTAACACGGGGCCGCAATGCGTGTGCGACGATGTGAGCATGACGCGATCGCGGGGAATGCCGAGCCGCGATTGCACAAGATCGACGGTTTGTTTCGCGAGCGGCGCGGGGATGCCGATGAGATCCGTGGTCAGGATAACCGTGCGCGCGCCGGACGCATCCTGAAACGCAAGCGCCTTCGCCCAGAGGTCATGAATTTTTCCGCTCGAAGGCGCATTACGGCTGGCATATCCGGACATCCACATGTCCGTGGCCGGAGTAATGACGCGCTTGCCCACGCCGACTTGAAGGGCTTGCGCGCCGGATTCGAACGCGGACAGAAGGAGAACAAGTACGAGAAGAGCGAAGCGCATGGGAGTATTCCGGATATGGGGTGTCGGGTCTGGGGTTTCGGGTTTAGGGTATCAGGGATTCCCGGGGAGTGGAGAGTTTAATCTTAGGTCAGTTTTCCCTCCGCACGGGCCGCAGGCTGGAAGCCTGCACCACAAAAACAACCGCTGCGGCTCTCACACCCATCATTCTCATGCTTCCCAGCCTTCCCATACCCCTTTCGTCAAACCCGCGCACGACAAGCATTCAAAGATTCTTGATACGATAGCCTGGGTGGTTTAGCGTCACGGTCGCGCGCCAAAGTAAGTTCAAGCGCGGCGTTGGGGTCTTGGGAGGGTGCGGGGATGTTGGTGCGCGCGTTTCTGGCTGCATTCGCGATTGCGTCCATCGCCTTGTGGACGGCCGACGCGCCCGTCAGCGGGCAATCGGCGGCGACGGGACCTCGCTGTTGGAAGGGCTGCGCGTCAAGGGCGGGCGTTATGGCATCGAACGCCTCGCTCGACATAATGTGGGTGGCGCTTGCGGTGGGACGTTCTCCGCGAGGCGCAAGAATCGTATTGAAACAACGTAATCGGAGCTAATCCATGACAAGCCAAGCGGCGACGAACCTCTTCAGCATCGTTGGCATCGTCTGCATTTCCGCGCAGACCTTCGCGCAAACGGTACACAAAGCTAACGAAAAGGCCGCTAGCTTCCCTCCAATTGTCGTTGACACCCTCGTGGACCAGGCCGATGGTCCGGGCATGTCGCTGCGCGAAGCGCTCGCCGTGGCTCCCGGCGGCACGAACATTAGCTTCGATCCCGCGCTGTTCGAGGAAGGACCCGAAACGCTACTGCTGGATTCGGAGTTAGGCGCGTTGGTCGTGTCGACCTCAGTCAACATTCTTGGTCCCGGAAGAGAAACGCTGACCATCGACGGCGGGGGACACTCCCGTGTGTTCTTCATCGGCTTCAACCTATGGCGCGTGACGATCAAAGACCTCCGGATTTCCAATGGCTTCGCCCGCGGCGGAGATGGCGAAAGCGCGAATCTATCGATGGACGGTCAGCCGCGGGACTCCGGGGCCGGTGGCGGCGCGGGCGGCTTCGGAGGTGCGGCGATCGTCAACGCGCAGACTGCGGCGTATTTTGTGAACGTCGACTTCATAGGCAACGTCGCTGAAGGGGGAGATGGAGGCAGCGTCGGCGCTCCACCCGTCACCAGCGTGTTCGCCGGCGGTGGCGGGGGCACTGCATCGTCAGGCCAGGACGGCACAGGCGGCGACGGCTACCTGACTGCCGGCGGAAGTTTGGGCGCGACAGGATCATCCGGCCTCGACGCTTCGCCATTCGGCGGCGGCAATGGAGGCTCGGGAACTCCCGGATCGCAAGGCGGAACGGGCGTGTT
>JBGTJY010000366.1:0-2958 GCA_041744855.1 Candidatus Hydrogenedentales bacterium | reverse complement strand
GCGAGGCCTACGCCGGAGCCGCCGGGCTTCGTCGTGAAAAACGGGACGAAGAGGTTGTCCTGATTGAGGAGGCCTGGTCCTTCGTCTTCCACCCAAATCTCGAGCATGGGCGCTGCGCCGTCTTCGTGAATAGACCAGCCGATCGTTGCGCGGCCACCGCTGGCCATATTTGCATCCACGGCGTTGCGCACGAGATTGACCAATGCGCGATCGAGCTGATCGCGATCGGCCATCACGGTGACGTCGGGTCCGGGGACTAGCGTTACTTCGCTTCTGCGTTCGGCGGCGACCGCGGCGCGTACCAACGCGGCGACGTTCATCTCGGATTTGATGGGCGGCGGTTCGGCGCTCAATTCGCCATAGGCGCGCAACATGCGTTCGACCGTTTTTGAGCGGTCCGAAATCACTCCGAGTGCTTCGCGGAAGTCGGCGCGCGTGGATTCGTCTTCGATTATGCGTTCGACTAGATCGAGAAGCGTCGCGGCCAGGGATGAGACGGGCGCAAGCGAATTGTTGATTTCGTGTCGCATGACGCGCACGAGGCGCGACCATGCCTCCTGTTGCTCGCTGCGCAATGCGGCGGTCACGTCCCAAAGGATGACCAACTGCAACGGCTCACCGTGTTGACGGATCGTCGTTCTCCGCATTTCCCAACGCCGCGCGTTTGGATCGCGCGCCAACGTCGTCACGCGCGCGCTATTTCCCGTGACCAATTCGGCGACACCGAGTTCCGTGGCGCTCCGGCCCAGCAATGAATCCGCGGCGCCAGCGAGCGCTCTTTCCGCTTGGGTATTGGCGCGCCGCAATCGCAATTGCGAATCGAACGCGAGAACGGCCACGTCGATACTGGCGAGCACGCGTTCGACGAGGGCGCCGGACTCGGCCGTTTCCACGCGCTGCGCGTGGAGCATGTCGCGTAGCGCATTCGCCTCGTCGATCAACTCATCCAACGCGTCGCCGGCCCGTGACGGCCGCAAACGGATCGAGTAGTCCCCTTCGCGAATCGCGGATAGGAGATTCGCAATCGTGCGCAGGGAATACGCCATTTGGTCTCGCAAATAAACGAGCGCGCACGTGCTGGAGACGATGATCGCGGCGCTGAGAGTCCAACGCACGGGCTCGGAGTAGTCGCCCAGCCACAACAACGCCAGGACGGTGAACGTGGACGGCAGGAGCGCAAGCAACGCGGCAACGAACATGCGCTGCTCGAGCGGCCAGCGATTCGCGAGACGTGGCCGTGCGTTTTCTCGATCGGCTGCCGAATCAACCATTCGAATCGTCGCGTTCCAGGCCGTACTTTTCCATGCGCCGATACAATGCGCTTCTGCTCAGGCCCAGCGCCTCGGCCGCGTCTGTGACGCGGCCCTCGGCTCGAGACAATGCTTTACGGATCAGCGCGCGTTCGACCTCATCGAGCGTCATGCCTTCGAAGGAATCCGAACCCGTGTCGGCATGCGAGAGGCCGAGGTCGTTCGCTTGAATCGTCCCGGTCTCGGCGAGGAGAACGGCGCGCTCGAGGGCATGTTCCAATTGGCGGACATTGCCCGGCCAGTCGTAGCGTTGTATTGCGTCGATGGTCTCCGCGCCGAAGGTGCATTTCGAGCGGCCATAGGATGATGCGTGGCGCGCAAGGAAATGCTCCGCGAGCGGCAAGATATCCTCTCGCCGTTCTCGCAAGGGCGGCAGATGAATCTCGACCGTATTCAGCCGATAGAATAAATCCTGCCGAAACGTTCCTTCTCGTACCCGGGCGCGGAGGTCCTCATTCGTTGCAGCGATCAACCGAACGTTCACGCGCTGCGTTTGCGAGGAGCCGACCCGTTCGAATTCACCGCTTTCGATGGTGCGCAGGAGTTTGGCTTGCAGGCCTGTCGGCAAGTTGCCGATTTCGTCCAACAATAGGGTCGCGCCATCCGCAACTTCGAAACGTCCCGCGCGGCCATCGCGCGCGTCGGTGAACGCGCCCGCGACGTGACCGAAGAGCTCGCTCTCGAATAACGACTCCGGCAACGCTGCGACGTTGACTGTCACGAGGGACCGATCGGCGCGCCGCGAGCGCGCGTGAATTTCTCGAGCGACGAGACCCTTGCCCGTACCGCTTTCGCCGGTAATGAGCACGACGGTGTCCGACGGAGCGACGCGATCGATCAACGCCGTCAGCGCGCGCATCGACGGGGAACGGGCAACGAGCGCCTTCTCGCGAACGGCGTGGCGGGCTCCACCCTCCCACTCCGACCGGTCCGGTTCGAGTTGGACGCGCAACGCCGCCAGCAGCCGCGCGTTGTCCCAGGGTTTGGGCAGGAAATCGCGCGCGCCGCGGCGCACGGCCTCGACGGCGAGGTCTATGGTCCCCCATGCCGTGAGCACGATGATCGGCAACTGGGGGAATTTCGCGCGGACGCCGGTGACCAATTCCAAGCCCTCCTGGCCGGAGGTCGTGTCGCGGTCGTAATTCATGTCGAGAAGCACCGCGTCAAACGTCCCAGCGGCGAGGCGGGTGAACACCTCGGCGGGCGAGCGGGCGGAGACGCTCTCGTAGCCGTTGGACTTGAGCAACATCCGCAGGGCGGTGAGCACGTCGGCTTGGTCGTCCGCGATGAGTACTCTCGGTCTATGTTCGGCACAGGCTTCCAACTGGGACTCCGGTCGGGCTAGCAATCGTTTTCGCAGGACGTGCGTTCGGCTGCGGACCGTCCACCGTATCATCATGCGGCCAGCACGGCAAGGGTTTCGTGGCCAAGTCTAACGGGTTGGACGGGATAGCTCGGTTGCCGGTTTCGAGTTCGCGGCAACGGTCCACCATCTCCGCGCGCAGTCCGGGAAAGAGCTATGACCCGGAGCTGATTCCTTCGGCGATCGAGTACGTCGCGAAATCCGCAGTTTGATTCCACAGCGACGATCGGATTCTCGCGAGACAGCGCGTCGCTGTCTCGCAGTTGATGGCGGAGGCGGATGGGA
>JBGTJY010000365.1:0-1709 GCA_041744855.1 Candidatus Hydrogenedentales bacterium | reverse complement strand
GATTCGATGCCCGACCTGTTCAGCGCGAAACCCCTCATCGTCACGGGCCGCTACACGAAGGCAGGCAAAGGCACGGTCACCCTGCGCGGCAAAACCGTCGAGGGACCGTTCGAGAAGACCATCGTCATCGATTTTCCCGAGACCAAAGCGGATCACGATGTGTTGGCGGCGTTATGGGCGCGCAAACAAGTCGACACGCTCATGGCCCAAGACTGGAACGGCATGCAGTCCGGCAACCCCTCAAATGAGGTGCAATCGAAAATCACGAAGCTCGGCGTCGATTTCAGTATCTTGACGCAATTCACGAGTTTCGTCGCGGTCGAGGACAAAATCGTGAACGAAGGCGGCAAGACCACGCGTGTCGAGGTTCCGGTCGAAATGACCGATGGCGTGAGTTACGAAGGTGTTTTCGGCGCGGATTCCGCAGCGCCTGCGCAACTGAAGATGCGGCAAGCGAGTGTGCGCGCGCTCAGCCTCAATGCAGCATCTCCGGCCCCACCCGCAGCCGCGCAACCCGCGTTTGCCGCAGCCGATGTCGCCGCCGAAATGCCAGTAGAGTCGCGCCGCGCCGATCAAGCACAAGTCCTCGCGGAGCCGGCGTTGGGTGATCGCGTCGCACGCCCAGAACGCGACTCGGATGATAAAGAGGAAAACGAAGCGATGCAGAAACTCGCGCCGGAACTGCGCGACCTCGCCGCGAAAGTCGTGAATGGCGCGTATGACGACGGCAAGATCAAAGTCGAGAACGGCCGCATTAACGTATTCATCTACGTGGCGACTCTCAACGAACCGACGCTGAACCAAATTCGCGCGCTCGGCATTCGGATTGTGTCGCAAACTGAGTCGTCGAAAATGTTGATGGCGTCCGTACGCGTGGATGATCTGGAAAAACTCGCGGCACTCGACACGGTGACGCGCATAACATCCGCGACGTACTAGCTCCCACCGAAGACGCACGTGGCACCCTCAAGCAGCAGCTTGAGGGTGCCGATTTTTTATCGGTCGCCGAACAAGTCGCCCAGTCCGCCAAGGACCGATCCCTCGCCCTTGCCCGAGCCTCCCGCCCGCGGCGCATGGGCAAGAACGCGGTCCGCAAGTCGCGAAAACGGGAGACTCTGTAACCAGACGTGCCCGCGGCCGCGGAGCGTAGCGAGGAAAAGTCCCTCGCCGCCGAAGAACATCGATTTCAAGTTCCCTGATCGCTCGATGTCGTATTCGATGCCGCTCGTGAATGCGGCGAGGCAACCCGTGTCGACGCGCAATGTCTCGCCCTGCAGCTCGCGCTCGACCACTGTACCGCCGACGTGGAAAAACGCCAGCCCATCGCCTTGAAGCCGTTGCAATATAAATCCCTCGCCGCCGAAGAATCCCGCGCCGAGCCGCTTGTTGAATGCGATTCTCACTTGCGTCCCCTTCGCGGCACAGAGAAACGCGTCCTTCTGCAAGATGAGGTCCCCGCCCACCTGGCTCAAATCGATTGGAATGATCTTGCCGGGATACGGCGCGGCAAATGCCACGCGGCTTTTGCCTGCGCCGTGATGCGTGAAATGCGTCAGGAAGATGCTCTCGCCCGTCAGCACGCGCTTGCCGACATTGAGCAGCTTGTCCATCATCCCGCCGCCGGCTGACGCGCCATCCCCCATGCGCGCCTCGAACTCAATTCCCTCTTCCATGTAATTCATCGCGCCAGCTTCGGCGATGACCGTCTC
>JBGTJY010000364.1:0-3695 GCA_041744855.1 Candidatus Hydrogenedentales bacterium | reverse complement strand
TAATCGTGTCCGCGCCGATAAGGTTCATGGTATGGGTGATCGCGAAATATCGATGACTTCGCCAGCACCGTCGCGTTGTTGATCGGATTCAAGAACAACGCCGTGCGGCGGATTTGTTCGTTCGAGCATACCATGTCTTTTTTGCCGATGAGTTCGTTCCTGTCATCGATGTAGTTCATAAACGTGCCGATCACGTCGGCGCCTGTTCGTCGAATGTGGTTGACTTGTTTCTCGATGCGATCGGCGGCGCACGTATCGTCGGCATCCATGATGGCGATGTACTCGCCACGTGCTTCGCGAAATCCCGCGTTGCGCGCATGGGCGGCGCCGCGATTCTCCGCAAGCGCAATCGCGCGAACACGGGAATCGAATCGCGCCATGTCTTCCAAGTACTGCTTCGTATCGACGCTCACCTCGCCGTCCAGCACGATCAGGAATTCCAGATTCGTGTGCGTCTGGCCCAAAATCGATTCGACGGCTTGGCGCAAAAAATCGAGTCTATCTTCACGGTACGTGGCCATCACCACGGTGACCAGCGGCGCCTGAGTGTTTACCATCCCCACGGAGCGCTCATTTCCGCGTCTTGTACCACGTGCACATTGCATCGAGTCCTTGGTCCAACGTTCTGCGCGGCGACCAACCCAGGACGCGTTGCGCCTTCGACGCATCGACGCGTAACGAGCCGAAGAGTCTCTCTGCATCTTCTCCGCGGCCGAGGATTCGCGCCGCAGCGCGCAAGGTGGCAGCGGGAAACGGAAATAGCCGCGCCCGACGCTCCAGACGATCGCCGATGCGGCGCAGGAGATCGGCAGTCGATACGTCCTCTGCGTCGCACACTACGAACGTTTCCCCCGCTGCCGCCGGCGCCGAACAACTGAGGACAATCATATCGACGAGGTTCGCGATGCCGATGAAACTCCGTGAATTATGGATACTGGCGAACGGAAGCGGGACGCCTCGTTCGACCCAGCCCAACAGGCGCAGAAAATTGCCGCGCACGTAGGGACCGTGAATCAACGGCGAACGTATTACGACGGTTTTGAGCGCGCCACCTGTTGCCGCCTCGTGCAACGCCGTCTCCGCTTCCCACTTCGACTGCGCATACGGCGTGGCCGGCCGAATCGGGCTCGATTCCGTGAACGTTTCCGCGGCGGAATTTGCTCCATGAACGCCGATCGTGCTGACGAATACGAGCCGGCGAACGCCACGTTGAACGCAGGCCTCCGCAAGCCGGGCCGTGCCCAGCGCGTTAACGCTGCGAAACCTGGAAATAGGGTCGCTGTCGGTTTCTCGCAAGACGTGCGCACGGGCAGCCAAATGCACGACGACGTCGATATCCCGCAACGCATCCGACCAGTCGGTCGCGGGGCCGACCTCGCCGATGGTCGAATCGGTTCCGCCTGGCAAATCCTCGGGACGCCGCCACATTCCGCGGACGGTGACGCCGTCCATCGCCAACCGAGCGCACAACGCCCGCCCGACGAATCCGCTCGCGCCGGTGACGAGCACCAGTCCGATGTTCATCGCGCGCGGGCCTCGCTTGTGGCGTATTGCGCTTGTGGACCGACGGTTCGCATAAGTGCCGAGTTGCTCCTCGCGAATCTCCGAGTTGTTCCTCGCGAATCCAATAGACTACTCGTTTGAACATCGCGTAGACTACCGCACAATTTTCCGGGCGATACGTTACCCAACCACCAATTTTGCATCGTGAACCATTCGCTTCTTCAAAAAATATCCGACGGACAAGCTACGGGCGGCGTCATCGGTCTGGGCTACGTTGGCCTTCCGCTCGCGCAGCATCTCCTCGAAGCGGGCTACGGCGTGCTCGGCTTCGACGTCGATCGCGCCAAGATCGACCACCTGCACGCGGGGCAAAGCTACATCGAGCATATCGGCTCCGATTGGATAGCGTCCTCCATCCAGGCTGGCCGCTTCGACGCGACCGATGATTTCGCCCGGCTCGCTGAGGCGGATTGCATCAGCATCTGCGTGCCGACGCCGCTCGATCAGAACCAGGGTCCAGACCTGCGGTTCGTGCGTTCGACCGCCGAGGCCATAGCGGCCACGCTGCGTCCGGGTCAACTCGTGATTCTCGAAAGCACGACGTACCCTGGGACCACGGTCGAGTTGCTCCTGCCGATTTTCGCGAATACGGGTCTCAGCGTCGGCAAAGATTTCTTTCTGGCGTTTTCTCCTGAGCGGGAAGACCCGGGCAATCGCCGGTACTCGATGAAACAAATTCCCAAGGTATTGGGCGGCGTGACGCCGGAATGCACGCAGGTCGCGAAGGCGTACTATGGCCGCGTCTTCGATCAGATCGTCGCGGTCTCGTCACCCGCGGTCGCGGAACTCGCGAAACTGCTCGAGAATATTTTTCGCAGCGTGAACATCGCGCTGGTGAACGAACTGAAAATGCTCTGCCACCGCATGGACATCGATGTGTGGGAAGTCATCCACGCGGCCGCGAGTAAACCGTTCGGCTTCATGCCTTTTTATCCCGGGCCAGGCCTCGGCGGGCATTGCATTCCGATCGATCCGTTTTACTTGAGTTGGAAAGCGCGGCAGTTCGAGTTCAATACGCGGTTTATCGAACTCGCGGGCGAAATCAACACGCAGATGCCCGGCTACGTCGTGACGCGAATCATGGAGGCATTGAATCAACAGGGCAAACCGCTCAAGGGTTCGCGCGTCTTACTGCTTGGCATGGCCTACAAGAAAGACGTAGGCGACACGCGCGAATCGCCCGCGCTCAAGATTTACGAATTGCTCGAACACCACGGCGCGCAGGTCAGTTACAACGACCCGCACGTCCCGCGCATTCCCAAGCTGCGGGATTACGCCTTCGACGCCGAATCCGTTCCCGTGGACAAGGAAACGCTAAACGCCTGCGACTGCGCCGTCATCGTCACGGACCATTCCGCATACGACTTCAACCTCATCGTCGCCGAAGCGCCTCTCGTAGTCGATACCCGCAACGCGACGAAGAACGTCACGAACCACAGCGATCGCATCGTGAAAGCGTAGTCACCTTTCTTCACCTCGGAACGAGGCTCGATAAGCCGAATTGGTTAGACTGATGCGTATGCGCTACCTACTCGTCACTTCGATCTTGTGCGTCTTCGTCACTGTCGCCTCCGCGCAGTCCCCACGCCCGAATATTCTCTTCCTTTACACCGACGATCAAGCCGTGTGGACCCTCAGCGCGAACAATCCCAAAGCGCACACTCCCAATCTCGATCGCCTGTTCGCGCACGGGGCGACGCTGGTCAATAGCTTCGTCACGACGCCCGTCTGTTCGCCGTCGCGCGTCGGCCTGTTGACGAGCCGTCACGGCGTGGAAATGGGCGTGACCGATTGGATCAATCCGCGCGTCGAACCCGAGGTCGGCCTCGATCCCTCCACGCCTACGTGGCCGGGTGAATTGCAGCGCGCTGGCTACCAAACCGGTCTCATCGGCAAATGGCACCTCGGCGGCGGCGAGGCGTTTCACCCGACGCGTTTCGGCTACGAGACGTTCATCGGATTCCCGGACGGCGGCCGGCCGCCCGTGAATCCCACGCTCGATATCAACGGCGTGTTCGACGAAGTCAAAGGACTCACCGTCGAGATCATCGCTGAGCAAGCGATGGCCTATCTCGATCGCCGTGACACCGAGCGCCCCTTCGCGCTTTCAGTTCATTTCCGCGAACCGCACG
>JBGTJY010000363.1:0-5725 GCA_041744855.1 Candidatus Hydrogenedentales bacterium | reverse complement strand
GCCGGTTGGAAACCGGCGCTACCCGGATTTTTCGGGCACGGCCGAGGAGGAGGGCGACATAGCGATGGAAGACTGTTTATTCTGCAAGATCATCTCCGGTGAAATTCCGTCCACGAAAGTCTACTCGGATGACGACGTGTTCGCGTTCCGGGATATCAACCCTGCGGCGCCCACGCACATTCTCGTCGTGCCGCGGAAGCACATCGAGAAAGTCTCCGATGGTACTGCATCGGACGAGGCACTGCTTGGCCGGCTGATTTTGCGCGCCAATGACATCGCGAAGCAGGAAGGCCTCGACGAGGACGGTTTCCGTTACGTGATCAATTGCGGGCAACACGGCGGACAGACGGTCTATCATCTGCATCTGCACATTCTCGGCGGGCGGCATTTCATGTGGCCGCCGGGCTGATCCTCGCTCGCCCGCAGATGAAATCGATCGATACGCAAACCAAATTGTGCGCGGTCATTGGCCATCCCGTCGGCCATTCATTGTCGCCCGCGATTCACAACGCGGCGTTCGCGCAGCTCGGTCTGAACTTTGTTTACCTCGCGTTCGACGTGACCGACGTGAAGTCCGTGCTCGCCGGCATGCGCGCGATGCCGTCGTGGCGCGGCCTGAGTGTGACGATCCCGCACAAGCTCGCGGTGATCGAGCATCTCGACGAAATCGATCCGATCGCGCGTCACATCGGCAGCGTCAATACAATCACGAACGAAGACGGGAAACTGCTCGGCGATTCGACGGACGGTCCAGGGACATTGCGCGCGTTCGAGGAAGCGGGAATCGAACTAAAGGGTAAACGCGTGCTATTTCTGGGATCGGGCGGCGCCGTGCGCGCGGTTGCATTCGCAATGGCCGAGATGACGACGGCCGCGGGAATTACGATCCTCGGACGCACGCGGAAAAACGTCGAACAGCTCGTTGCGGACTTGAATCGGACCATTAGCGTGTCGATCGCGGCAGGCGATCTCGCGAAGGAACTGGCTGGCGCGATGGAATCGCACGACGTGATTATTAATGGTATGCCGATTGGAATGGCGCCCAAGGATGACGGTGCGTCACCTGTACATGCGTCGATGTTGAAGCGCGAGCACGCAGTCTTCGACATGGTCTATCGGCCCATGCGCACGCGGCTGATCGAAGACGCCGAACGGGCGGGGTGTCGCATCGTGTTGGGCCGCGAGATGTTGATTCATCAGGCGGCGCTACAGTTCGAGCGGTGGACGGGGGAGCGGGCGCCGATCGGCGTGATGCGCGGGGCGTTCGACGCAGCATCGATTCCGCGGACCTAAGGATCGGACACGCTACGAAAAGATCGCCGCCAGTACCCAGAAGACTGATTCGAGGAGTATGTCGGCGACCATGAAGCCAGTGGACAGTTCCCCGTCCTTTCCATGGTCACGGCGTTGTATCGCAGATTGCACATGCGATTTGAATTTGGCGTCGTGTTCAAGCACGGGCCGAATCTCAGCCCAGTCGAGCCAGACTCCGCGCGAAATCGGGCAGTAATCGATGTAGTACCCGCGATAGCAAAAGTTTTCCATCCAGACCTCGGGATGGCGCGCCGAGCGGCGCGGCGCGACTCTGCGTTCGGTCAGGCTTTGATAGGAGCGGACCGTCTCCAGGGTGTGGTTGAAGACTTTGTTGTCGGCCCAAGCCCCGTGGTTCACGGGGCAGACGTAGACCGTGGCGCCGTGGCGTTCCGCCGGAGCGAGCGCGCGACCGCAGATCGGGCAAACCAGCGTAGCGCTTTGCGAGTCATCGTCCATTGCGCTATAGATACTACGCAACGCGCGATTCTATTCGCGATGATGGACCGGGCGTTTCGAACGCACTTACTTGTAGCGCTGCTTTTTAAGCGGCGCGTTCGCCCCGATATGTGGGTCGAACTCCCACGCCGCTTGAAAAGCGGCGCTACGGAATCGCGTGAAATAACGATAAAAAGATAGCTGCGCGCCTGGGTACATTCGCCAGACGCGCGGCCAAGATTGTCAAAGCGATCGCTTAGCTCTCGCCTTCCTCGACCTTCCACTCGAATTCGACGTTGCCGCCTTTGGCGCCGTCTTTTCCGTAGCGCAGACTCGCTAACGGCTTTCGGAGCGTCTGACCTCCCGAGATGCGGCGCATGTCTTCTTCGGACACCGCGGCGGAAGGTTTCAGGTCGTCGATTTTTATGCGTGGCATGAAGTGTCTCCTCGTTATGCCTGACCGAATTTCGGATTGAGTCGCTTAAAAAATTCGCACGGAACCGTCACACATCAGTGCGTTTACGCCGCCGACGTGCGAAGTGCCGTCTGTAATACCTTGCTTAATCACGAAGCTTTCAACTTTTCTTGCTGTCGCCCCGCCGGTGATTTGCTGGATATCGGAATTGTTGAGTTTGGCGTCGTTGGGGTTGAGGTCGGCGATTTTAATGCGTGCCATGGGTGGGCTTCCTTTTGTTGGCTGGAACTTCTTCTGAACAAATCATATCATATTGATTAAATTGTGTCAAGTCTGTTGAGGGCTCGGCTAAGTCATTGTGATCGAGAGACTTGCAACCTTATAGGGGCGGTTCGGGAACCGCCCCGTGGGCCCGCGCCAAGACCCTTGGACCGAACCGCCGCACCGGGCGGTTCCCGACCCGCCCCTACCAGCGTCTCTATATTTACTATGCTACCCGCGTTTCTATTCTCTTCGGGCGACGGGAAAACCCAAGGTCAAACCGGTATGATGGGTGCGGTGTCTTGCGGTGGCGTTCGCGGAAAGGGGGCAATCATGTTGCGCGTGAAGACGTTCGTTGCCAAGTTGTCGGTCGAGTCGTTGCATGCGATGGATGACCTTATCAACGGCTGGATCGAGCGCAACAAGGCCATTCCCAAAATCGTGACGCAGACCTTGGGGGATGAAAACGCGCACGACGGCAGGCGGTCGGAAACCGTGATGGTGACCTCCGTGTGGTACGAGGTCGCGAAGGACCCGGACGTTCCCCGCTAACACGCTGTTGTGTAACCGTTTTCCGGCTTGCTACACTCGCTTTACGGACCGCGGGCGCCGCGATTCCTGGGGGCAGGATTCTTGAAAGCATTGGCGCGACCATCGCGGAGGAATGGATTGACCGGTAGATGGTAATTACAAAGTTTATCGCGAAGACGTGCATCGTTCCCGAGCTTGCCGCGAAGAATAAATCCGATGCGCTGAAGGAACTCACGCATTTCCTTTACGAGCGAAAGAAGATGAAAAACGTCGGCCCCGCGCTGGACCAAATCGTCGCGCGCGAGGCCACAGAGAGCACGGGGATCGGGAACGGCATTGCGGTGCCGCATGCGCGCATCCCCGGAATGTCGGCGTTGGCCTGCGCCGTCGGCCGCGCGCCGAAGGGCCTGGATTTTCTTTCGGTCGATCGTAAGCCGGTCGAGATCGTATTCCTCATCTGCTATCCGCCTGCGCAGCAGACGACATATCTCAATTTCGTCGCCACCGTGGCGCGTTTGTTGAGCGACCACGCCAAGCGCAGGGCGATTCTCGACGCGAAAACGGCCGACGAAATCTTCGACGTGCTCGAAGCGATGTCGACGGCGTTCACGGACGATCACGAAGCGAAGCTGAAACAGATGAAGGCCGACCCGCAGATCGCGCGGACGAAGGACGGGCACGCCGATTTGATCTTGCTCGCGCGGCTCCAGTTGCACCAGGAAATGTACGCCGCGGCGAAGACCGGGAAAAAACGCGTGCAAAGCCGGATCGACGCGATCCGTTCGTTGGTGGACGCGCGCATCTTGAAGCACTACGATAAACTGATGGCCGGGCGCGCGCCGGCGCTCGTGCCCGTCGAAGGCGATACGTGCCAGGGGTGTTTTATCAAGCTGCCGACGAAATTCGTGCAGCAGGTCCGGCAAGACATGGAGCATATTCACACGTGCACAAACTGCAGCCGATACATTTACGTGGTGTGACATGAGCGGCGGCGGAGCGATGAAGCCGGGCGATCAGCGCTACAAGGCGTTGGTCGAGCACGTGGATATCTTCAAAGGTCTCGACGTCGAGGACGTGGAAAAAATTTTCTCGCGCGGCATGACCATGCGCGTGCAGAAGGGCGACACCATTTTTCACAAGGATACCGTCGGCAATCAGATGTACGTGATTCTGGGCGGGCAGGTGGGGATTTACGACGGGCCGAAACTGCTCAACACGTTGAACGTGGGCGACACGTTTGGCGAGATGTCGCTGCTGAACAACGCCAAGCGATCGGCGACGGCCGTCGCGCTCGAGATGTGCAACCTGCTGTCGCTCAGTGAGGAACTGTTTCAGAAACTGCTGACCAAGAAGGTCGCGGTGCAGATGCTGATGAATCTGTCGAAGATGATGGCGAAGCGCCTGGCGGATAGCAATCTGAAGTTGCGGGAATCGGAAGGGCGGTAGTCCGGTTTCTAATCGAACCCGGACGCGGAGGACCGCGTCCCTCCCAGGTGATCGCGTGCGCGTTGTTGTAATCGGGCTTGATTGCGCGACACCGCAGTTCATTTTCGGGCCGGACGCATTTGATCTGCCGAATTTGCGGCGGCTGATGGATCGCGGCGCATGGGGTACCCTCCGGAGTTGCGACCCGCCGATTACCATTCCCGCCTGGGCGTGCATGACGACTGGACGCGATCCGGGGTCGCTCGGCGTGTACGGATTTCAGCAACGCCGGAGTCGCGCCTATTTCGACGAGGGTATCAGCACCGCGGATGCGATCTCGGCGCCGCGTGTTTGGGATTTGCTCGGCGCGGCGGGGAAGCGTGTTGCGGTTGTTGGCGTGCCGCAGACGTATCCCGTGCGGCCGGTGAACGGCGTACTCGTCAGCGGATTTTTGACGCCGGATACGTCGGCGAATTTCACGCACCCGCCGGAATTCCGCGAGCACTTGCTGCGCGATGTTGGCGATTACGTTATCGACGCGGAAAACTACCGCACTGACGACAAGGAAGCCCTGCTCGCGAGGTTGCGTCGGCTGCTCGAAAACCGATTCGATGTTGCGCAGTACGTGATGTCGCGCGAGCCTTGGGATTTTTTCATGATGGTCGAGATCGGGCTCGACCGGCTGCATCACGGGTTCTGGAGATTCTGCGATCCGGACCATCCGCGACACGTCGCGCATCCCACATTGAGCAACGCATTTCGCGATTACTACGCGGCGCTGGATCGGCGCCTCGGCGAGTTGCTCGCGGCAGTGGACGAAGACACGGCGGTACTCGTCGTGTCGGACCATGGCGCGCGGGCGATGCACGGCGGGGTGTGTCTCAATCAATGGCTGCTCGAAAACGGGTGGCTCACGATTTCGCAGCCGGTGACGACGCCGACTCCGATTCGAGAGTGCCCAATCGATTGGTCGCGAACCAAGGCGTGGGCGGCGGGCGGATACTGTGCGCGGGTCATGCTGAATGTTCAGGGTCGCGAGCCACAAGGCTGCGTCGCGCGGGAAGATTACGATCGGGTTCGGGAGGAATTGGTTGAGCAGATCGAGGCGATGATCGGGCCAGATGGGGAACTGCTTGGCAACCGGGTCGTTCGACCCGATCGCGCGTTTCGCGAGGTGAATGGAATCGCGCCGGACCTGATTGTCTATTTGGGCGAGATGGCCTGGCGGGCGATGGGGGATTTGGGCGTCGGGCGCGTGTTCGCGGAGGAGAACAATACGGGGCCCGATGACGCGAACCATGATTTTGAGGGGATCGTGATGTTGGAGGGAGGTTGGGGGAGGAA
>JBGTJY010000362.1:0-5227 GCA_041744855.1 Candidatus Hydrogenedentales bacterium | reverse complement strand
GCGTGTGCGCGTAGTTGCAGCGGAGCACTTCGCGGGCCGCATGGATGATGAGGACGGATTGGCGGGCTTGCTCGGCGTCGGGGTAGGTCCCTCTAAGTTCGGCGAGCGATTTGTTGAGAAATTTCATTTCGGCGATTTTTGCGAGACCCACAATGAGGCTATCGACACCGTATCCAGTGAACGCGCTGGAGCCGTCTTCGCGTGTCACCTTTCGCGTGAAATGCGTGTTCGCGGTGCGCGTTCGCTCGCCTTCGATCGTGAATCGCAAACCCCGGTATTGCGTGTCCGATTCCACGACGCCGCGCGTGCCCCAGATTTGGGATTCCTGATTGACGGGGCCTTCAAATTCGTTCGGCACGATCCAATTGTTGATGAAGTCCACGCTCATACCGTTGTCGAAGAGGACTTTTACCTGCGTCGCGTCGAACGCGTCCATGCCGTATTCGATGCGCAGCTTTTCCTTTTGGCCCACGGCGTAGACCGTGACTGGTTTTACGCCGAAGTACGCAATGAAGAGATCGGTCCAATGGCAGCCCACGTAACTGAAAGGGTCGCTCTGCTCGGCCCACTTGCGAAAAATTTTGGTCGGAATTTCGATCGGCTCCTCGAGCACGGCGCGCGCATAGAGCGGTTTGCCTAGCTTTTCCGCGAGTTGACCGCGGATGTACAGGTGGTCAGGGTCGTAGCGTTTGTGCATATCCACCGCGACGAGACGATTCGCGCGCTTCGATGCAGCGATGATCGTGTCGGCCTCGTGCGCATCGAGGCAAAGGGGTTTCTCGGATATGACGTGCGCACCGCGATCCAGGGCCGCGAGAATCGGCGCGGTGTGGAGATGATCGGGAGTGGCCACCGCGAGCACGTCGAGATCGCGATGCTTGTCCAGCAGATCGAGCCAGGGCGTGTCACCGTGGTGCAACGAGAAGTCGAGACCGAGTGCCTTGTATTCCAGCAATCGATCCTGCCCCGACTTTACGGTCTGCGTCGCGAGCCCGACAAATTCAAAGCGGACGTCCTGCAGATGAACCGCAAGCGGCTCGAGGCCGAGGCGTCCGAGATACGGGGCGATGCCGAATTGCTGCACCTGCGCGTAAGTACGAAGATGCACATCGCCGCCGAACATTCCGGCGCCCACGAGACCAAGGGTGAGGCGCCGCGTCACGGGTTGGCCCGAGGAGGGATCGTCACGGCTGATCCCGCCGCAGCGCTTCCCGGCACGGTGTAAAGGATTTTGACGCCTCGCTCGATGCTCTTTTTCGCCGTGAAGTCGTCCGCGCGCGCTGCATCACATTCCCGGCGCAGGACTTCGCGGATCCGGTCGGCAAGCTCGTCGAAAGTGCGCGGCCCGGCCGCGCGGCGATCCTTCACTTTCACAAGATGCCATCCGAAGTTGGAACGGATAGGCTCGCTAATCTCCCCGATCGGGCCGGTGAAAACGTAGTCGTCGACTTCCCGCGCGAGTGCGCCGCGCGGAACGTACTCGTAGAGTCCCCGATTGCGTTTTGCCGCCGGGTCTTCCGAAACCTCGACCGCGACCGATTCGATGTCTTCGCCGTCAACCGCCAATTCGCGGATCGCGTCGATCTCGGCCCGCCGTTTTTCCCAGTCGCTCTCCGGCGCATCGGAAGGCAACGCAAGAAGGATGTGCCAGAAATCGGCCTCTTCCTGGCCGGCAACTTTTCCCTGCGCGAGCAACTCGTCATATTTCGCGCGTGCCTGCGCGTCCGTGATTTCGCAGGGAGTCAGATTCTCGCGAAGGAAACGCTCGGTGAGAATTTGATCGTGAATCTGCGCGCGGAGTTCGGCCTCGGTGATCTGATACCAATCAAGGTACTCCTCGAGGCCCTCCGTGCCGCGAAGGTTGTTGATACCCTCGGCCATGCGCGCGGCGACCTCGTCGTCGGACACGGAAATTTCCGCCTCCTCGGCGAGCTGCTCGAGGAGCAATTTCGAGACGAGTCCGCCCAGAATTGTTTGCCGCTGTGCCGGGCTCAGCGCGCGCGGTTCGATTTCCCGTTGCGTGGCGCTGCGCATCACGCTGAGTTCAGCATCGAGCTGCCGCTGTTTGGATTTCAATTCGGCGATATACGCGTCGCGGGTCACGGGGCGATCCCCGATCATCGCGACGACGTCGGGAATGGCCTCGGACTCAAACCCGTGCGTGGCATCGGTCGCCGCCGATTGCTGGCCGTTGGATACGTCTCGAGTCGAATCGGACGGCTTGCAGCCAGAAATCGCTAAAATCACGAACACGAATGAGCACACGAACGCGATCGCGCGAAACGTTCTCATCGACTCGTACCCACGTCGACGGGCGTGCCAGATGCCGCGGAAGCGTAAATCGCTTCAATCAGTTCGACGGCACGCCGCGCTTCGCGTCCCTCGACGAAAGGACGGCGCCCGGTCTGAATCGCTTCGACGAAGTCCTCGATTTGGCGTTTGTGCCCGCCGTGGCTGAGTGCGGCGAGCGGGTCACCCGCGCCGGAGCCGAGTGTCTTATCCTCGCCGAGCGTGCGCATGATTTCCGCGTCCTCGGCCGTCTCGTCTTTGAACTTCCAGAACTTGAGCTGGCCGTCTTCCACCACGGCGCTGCCGGTCGTCCCGTGAACCTCCACGCGGGCAGGGTGCCCGTGCCAAATCGCGGTGCTCCCCTCGATGACGCCCATCGCGCCGTTCTCGAATTCAATCGTCGCGGTCGCGATGTCTTCGACTTCGAGGCCGGTGTGAGCCACGAGAGCGGTTCGGCCATAGACGCGTTTTGGCTTTCCCATGAACCAAAGAAGCAGGTCGATCTGGTGAACGCCCTGGTTCATCAATGCGCCGCCGCCGTCGAGTTTTTTCGTGCCGCGCCATTGCCCACTGTTGTAATACTCCTGCGAGCGATACCACTTGATGTACGCGTCGCCGAGCACAAGCTTTCCGAAGCGGCCTTGATCGAGGGCATCGCGAATCGCGCGCGAGCTGTCCGCGAATCGGCTTTGAAAAATGCAGCCGAGCAAAACGCCGGCGTTGTCCGTCGCGCGGATCAATCGATCGATCCGCTCCGTGGACACCTCGAGCGGCTTTTCCGAGAGCACGTGTTTTCCAGCCGCGGCGCAGGCCTCCCCGAATTCACAGCGCATGCCGCTCGGTAAACACAGACTGACTGCTTGGATGTCGTCGCGCTCAAGCATTTCGCGGTAATCGGCGAAGGCTGTCGCGCCGTACGGACCCGCGAGTTTTTCCGCGCGGTCCTTGGCGACGTCGGCGACCGCGACGAGCCGCGCGCCGTCAATTTCGCTGATGCTGCGGGCGTGTATGGGCGCGATATTGCCGCACCCGATAATTCCGAAGCCTACGTGGACCATGATGGATTTCGTTTCCTTGGAAGAGTTTTTCGCGGCAATTGACGAATGAGGATATCAATAGCCGCGCACCGTGCGCACGAGGTGTTCGACGTGGTGGTACGGCGTATCGCGCAGGAGCCCGTGGTCGAGGTTGAAGATGTGGCCCCGCCGCTCGCCGTCGTCGACGCACGCGCGCGCCGCCGCCGCGATGGTGCTGAGCGTAGCGTCCCGAAGCAATTGGTTCGAGACGTTACCCTGAAATACTTGATCGGCGCCGAGCCTTGCGCGGGCCTGCGAGATGGATACTGTGCTTGGCAGCGAGATTACGTCGGCCCCGGCCGCGGCGAGGAGATCGAGATTCTCGAGCGCGCGCGCGAAAACTATCGTGGGGGCCTGCCCGCGCAAGGCCGCGAATATGCGTTGCTGGTAGGGGAGAGCGAGGTCCCGGTATTCGGAATCGCTCAGTAAGTGCGCCCCGGACTCGAACAACTGGACCGCAGCCGCCCCGGATTCGATTTGGTAGTGTAGGTAATCGACCGTAATGACCGTCAGTTTTTCGAGGAGTTTGTGCATCGCCTCGGGATGTTTCTTGGCGAACTCAAGCGCATGCGGTGAAGCATCGCCGAAGCTGGCCCCTTCGATGAGGAAGACTGCGAGTGTCCACGGCGCACCCGCAAACCCCAGCACCGGAAGTTCGCTGGCTAGGCTGGCGTGCAAGCGGTCGAAGGTCTCCCCCACGAATCCCAATTTTTGCGGGATAACGTAGGTCTCGAGCCGGTCCGCGTCGGCGGGGGTCCGAATGGGTGACAGTAGGCATGGACCCGGCCGGAAGACGAATGGACTGCCCATTGGGCCGAGCGGCGTCAAAATGTCCTGGAAGAAGATGATCGCGTCGACGCCGAGACGCTTGGGTAAGAGCGAAATTGTAGCCGCATGCTCGGCATGACGAAATAACTCCTCCAGCGGAAGCCCCAGGCGTTCGCGCAACGCGTTGTATTCGGGGTCAGTGCGGCCCGCTTGACGCATCAGCCAAATCGGGGGCCGATCTGTTTTTTGGCCGCGCAACGCGGTCTTCAAACGGTCGTTCATGGGCGGGGGCAAGGACCAAAAATGCGTCGAAAAAAGGCATTATGGCCGACTTTTAAAAGGTCACACAAACTACGAAAATTGCCAGTCATGGCAACAAACTATGCTCACATTTGAGAAATCATTCCCACGGGCGTGTAGCTTTAACACTATGGTAGAGGATTGTCAATCTTAGTGACTTTTCCGCGGAACTTATTTAGGGCCTAAAGCTTACGGATTGTCAATTGAAGACTGGCCTCAGTATTGCTTAGCGGAACAGCAGATGCGAGCGCGAGGCACCGTCGAAGTGGCAACGCGCCGCAACAGTCAGCGCTTGACATGGAATGAAGTTGGACAGCGGCGGCGTTCAAGCGGCTAGAGAGCAAGACAAGCTCCGCAAGCACACAAACTAGGCAAGAGCGGTCAAAGGCTAACGAATCAAGGTACGAAACAAGGCAACGAGTCAGTAACAAGGGAACGAGGTGGACAGTCATGAAGCGGTTGATAACAATGGGTGCGGTTGTACTTGGCCTCGCTGCGGCGCCAGTTTGGGCGTCGACGACGGCGGTCAACGATCGCTGGGATCCGACGGATGCCGGCGACGAAATGAACTTCTATGAAATTTATAACGCTGTATATGGGACGTCCTTCACGTCGACCAACGGCGACGCGATGTCCGGCGGCATGGATGACCTCTGTGTCGACGAAATGGGCATCTTCGCTTCAACGGGTGACGGCACGGCCGAATTCGTCGCGCGTTATGCCGCGTACGCGCAACGCTTCGGTTACTACACGAACCCAGGCGGCACGCTGACGGGCGACCCGACCACGGGCAT
>JBGTJY010000361.1:0-10020 GCA_041744855.1 Candidatus Hydrogenedentales bacterium | reverse complement strand
GGTTGCGCGGCGTCGGTTGGCGTTTCTGCCGCAGCCTCGGCCGGGGCGGGTGCAGGTTCTGCCGCGGGGGGTTTCAGCGTATCGAGCGTGGCCAGGGCCGCGTCGAGATCGGCCTTCGCCAGGAGAAATGCCGTTCCGATTCCGTCGATGGTTGCCGGATATTGACCGTCTTGTTCCGCCTCGATTTCGAGGCGTTTTTCGGTGCCATCCGCGAGCACGATGGTCACTGCGCCGGTGGTGGCGCCGCGTGCGCGCGCTGTATCGAAGAGAAGATTTTCCGCCTGCAACTCGACGAGCGCCGTGACGATCTCGGCGACTTTGTCCTGATCGACTTCCACTTCGCCGCCCGCCGCGGTCAGTTTCCACATGTCTTCGACGCGTTCCAGCGTGTAGGCGTCGCCTTCGCCGCCGGGCATGATCTCGAGGCGGACGATGTCGTCTTCCGAGAGATCGAAGAGCGAACGGTTGTAGAGATCCTTCGGCTCGACGAAAATTTTCTTTGCGTCGATCTCGGTCATGGCGAGGGCCTGCGCGCCGCCGTCGTAGCGTAGGTAATGGCCGTCGATGCTGCGGGACTTCGCGCCGATCTGCATCGAGTGCACGGTGCCGTCGGCGAGCTTGAACGAGACGGAGCGCGTGGGCGAATCGAGGCCGGCGCCGGCGGAATCGTCGGCGTAGTCTTCGGCGCGCCAATTCGCGAGGGCTGACGCGATGCTCGTCGGCTTGGAAGCGACGATCGGCAAATCGGAGACGGGATTCAGCACCTTCCAGTCTTCGCCCTCCTTCGCGAGCTTCACGGTGTGGCCTTCAAAGGCGTAGTCGATTTCGGTCACGTCCGTGGCGGCTGCCGCGACCGTTGGCAGCGTGAAAAGCGCCGAGGCCTTCGGGAAAATCTGTTCGAAGCCGTACTTGTTGATCTTGTAGACGATGTCCTTGTCGGAACTCGCGAGGCGCAGGTAGCCGTCGGTGTCGGCGGGTTCGCGGCCGCCTTCGAGGACGATCTCCTCGTCCTGGCCTTCGACTTTCACTTTCACGATGTAGCCGGCGGGATCGAGATGCCATTCGGCTTTTTTCGCGGGGTCGACGATATCGGTCGCGGCCAGATTCGCGAGCTTACTCAGTATTGCGGTCAGACCGGCGTCCTTGAGTTCGCCTTCGTATCCGCCCTCGGCGACGACCCACTCGTACTCGGGACCTTCGGGAACCGTAATCGCAGGTTCTTCTTCCTCGACGGGTGCTTCTGCTTCCGAGGCGGGATCGGTCGCGGCGGGGTCCGCTCCCGATGCAGCAGCCTCGGCGGCTTTCTTCGCTGCTTCCTCTTGCTTGGCTTGCTCTTTCGCGGCTTTCGCGGCGGCGGCTTCGGCTACGGCCTTGCCGTATTCGGTCTGCCGCCACTCGAACACGACGCGCTTATCGGGCATGGCCAGCTCGACGCGTTGCGTGCCGTCTTTGTCGAGCTTCAGGATGTCTTTATCGAGCCAGGCGCTGGCGGTCGGCGCGTCTTCCATCGCTTCGGAAAAGACGCCGGCCTCCTGGCGCAAGTTCACGTTCGTGACGAATACGTCCTTGCCATCGGCGGCGCGCATGAACGCGTTGCCGTAATTCGGGCTTTTGCCGACGAGGATATGAAAGATCGCGTCTTCGGAGTCTTTCTTTTTTCCGAGAACGTGGAACGCCGTCGAGTCGTCGAGCTGGTAGGGGGCGAGGGCTTCGCCGCCTTCCGCTGTCGCGCGGAATTCGCCCTTGAGCTTCCCGAGCGAGCCGAGATACTCCTCGATTTTCGTGGACAGCACGGGCGCGCTGAACTGGCTCTCCGCGATCCATGCATCGCCGTCCGCCTTGGCGAGCACGAGCTTTTCGTCGGGCGACGCGCCTGCGTACATCTCGAGTTTGGCGATGTCCGCCGTGTCCATGCCTTCGGGCAGCAACTCAGCGAGCTTCACCTGCTCGGTGATGCTGACGGGCTTGTTCTGCGATTGACGGAACATGACGAGGCCGCCAAGCACGGCCAGAATCACGAGAAGCGGAATTAATGTCTTGGGCTTCATTCGATATCTCCGAAGCGTTGCATGTAGATACTCGCTATTGACTTTCAATACGGGTCATTCTGAGCGCCAGCGAAGAATCTTTTTTACCCGAGCACCCCGGGTGCGAACGAGATTCTTCACTTCGTTCAGAATGACTTTGCGCATCAGGCTGCTGAGGATGCGTATTCCATGGTGTATGCGTTGCGCGAGCGGCGGCGGATCGTGACGGTCGCGATGCCGATGCCGGCGATGAGCGCGGGCGCGAGCGCGTAGTTGATGACTTTCCACAGCGTGCGCGTCTGCGTGGGCGGCAACGCGATCGCGCGATCGATCGGCTTGCGGCCGCGGACGTTCACGATGTCGTCGCCGAGCGTGACCGCATCGACGCTGTTCAGGAACAGGTCCATGTGGCCGGCTTGCTGCACGAAATTACTGCGAAACATTTCCGAGCAGCCGAGCAAAATCAGCTTGCCGGGCGCGGGCGTGACTTCCGTCGCGGGTTCTTCTTCGGGCATCGGCGGTGGGGGCGGCTGACCCGGCTGCGGCGGCGCGACAGGCCAAACCGGGCGTTCCTGACCGGCGAACGCATCGGGGAATTGCCCTTGGATCATGGTCATCAGCGGGAACTGCGACAGGCCGACCGTAGGCGGATCGAAGGACGCGTTGGTCAGCTCGACCTCGCCGTCAACGGTCCATGCCTGGGGCGTCGTGTTCATCAGGACGTCCGCGTCGAGTTTGTTCTCGGCGAGTTTTTTGTCGTCGAGTTCGAGCGCGCTTCCCCAGAGATAGAAGACGGACGAGAGGCGGCCCGTGACCGACGTGTTGGGGTCCATGTTTTCGTTCGTGACCATGATGTGCATGGGCAGGTTGAGCGTCGTGCCGCCGCCGAGCAACTGCTGAATCGCGTTGCCGGAGTTGAGCGTGAGCGGCATGTGGTTCGAATCCATCAGGATGTCTTCGCTGATTTTGACACCGTAGGCTTCGAGCAATTCGTTGACGCCGGGATTCTCTTCGCGCTTGTTGATGGTCACTCCGCGTTGCGTCGGGTTGTAGTCCCACTCGAATTGCTGCACGGCGAGTACGACGGACTTGCCTGCGCGCAACGCGCGGTTGATCTCCCAGCGATGCCGTTCGTTGAATCCGCGCGGATTGATGATGACGAGCGTTTCGTAGTCGTTGGGCAACGGGGCTTCGGGCCCGAGTTCGACGCGGCGGACGTCATACTTTTCGTAGTCAAGCAGGCGTTGAAGCAATTCGTAGGGGTCTTCGCTTTCAGGAATTGGCTGGCCCATCTGCTGATAAATCTGCTTCATCTCGGGCGGAATGTTGATCGCTTCGGTCGGCGCGACGAGAGCGACGACGGGCTTTTTCTCGCGCGTGAGTTTGTAGATCGTGCTGACGAGGCGATACTCGAGCTCAGGCAGCAACTGCGGCAACACCTGCGGGATGATTTCTTCCTGCTTGTCTTTGTAGCCGACGCCGATGCTGCTGTAGACGAATTTGCTCGTGACTTGATCGCCGCTCATGTCTTGCACGGAGAACGGCTGGATGCCCTTGTCGAGCATGCGTTTTTCGAGCGCGGCCTCTTCGTCGACTTCCTCGCCTTCCTTCGGTTCCTCTTCCGCTTCGGGATTGATGGTCTCGTTGAGGTTCGCTACTTCGAGGTAGACGGTCGAGTATTCGAGCTTGCCGCCGGAGGCGACGCGGAGTTCGCTCAGCTTATCCGTGACATCCTGCTCGAGACCCTGCATAGCGGTGGTCATGTCGCGTTTCGGCGTGATGTAGAGCTTCACTTGCACGGGCGTATCGATATTCGAGATGACGCGTTTGGATGCGTCGGACACGGTGTAGATTTTGTCTTCTGTCATGTCGAAACGGCCCAGGCTCGTGTCGGCGATGAGCCAGTTGCCGAGCAGGCCGATGACGACGAGGACGCCAACGGTCGCGGTGAAATAAACGCGGGCGCCGGCGCGGTTGCGGCCGTCGATGAAGATGATGTTCAGGACCAGGAACACCGCCGTCCATGCGACGAAATACAGGATGTCGGCGATTTCGATGACGCCGCGCGTGAAGGCCATGTAGTGATCGGAGAGGCCGACCAATTCGGAAAGGACCGCGCCCCAACCGGGGAACATGCCGTCGATGTAGGCGGCGATGAAGCCGGTACCGATCAGGAAAATGCCGAAACACGCGAGGAGCGTCACGACGAACGCGACGATCTGGTCTTTGTAGAATCCGGAAAAGAAAATGCCGATCGAGAGGAAGTACGCGCCGAGAAGGAGCGTGCCGAAGTAGCCGGATACGATCGAGCCCATATCGGGATCGCCCAGCACGGCGAGCATGATGGGCACGGTGATGGTCGAGAGGAGGGTCAGCGCGAAGAAGACGAGGCACGCGAGGAATTTTCCGATCGCGAGTTCCCATGCGCGCATCGGGAAGGTGAGCAGCATTTCCCAGGTGTTTTCTTTGCGTTCTTCGGCCCAGACGCGCATGGTGACCGCGGGAATGAACACGCAAAGCAGCAGCGGCAAGTTGCCGAAATAGGCGCGCATGTCGGCGACGGGGAACGTGAAAAAGGTCGTGATGTAGAGGCCGACGCTCATCACGATGAACACGATCATGAAGATGTAGCCGATTGGCGATGTGAAATAGGCCGCGAGTTCGCGGCGCGCGATGGTGAGTACGTTGCTCATGCTGCTCCCGTTCCCCTCTTCGATTGCTGTTCCGTCAAGGTCAGGAAGGTTTCTTCCAGGGTCAACGGCTTATCGCCGAGTTCTTTCAATTCCCAGTTTTCCTTGCGCGCGACTCTGCTGACTTCCTTCCACAACTCGACGCCGGGCGTGCCGAGGACCAAGAACGTCGAGTAACCGTTCGATTCGCCGACGCGTTCGACGCGGGTGGCGCCCGCGACGGACGACAACTTGCGCTCGAGCTCTTTCGGGTCGCCCGCGGCCGCTACACGCACGCGCTCGTATTTCTTCGCACGGGCACGCAATTCTTCGACGGTGCCGTCGCCGACGATCTGGCCGCTGCTGATAATCACGATGCGGTCCGCGCTGGCTTCGACCTCTTGCAGGATGTGCGTGCTGAGCAGAACGGTGCGGCCCTGAGCCAACTTGCGGATGAGCTGGCGGATTTCGACGATCTGGTGCGGGTCGAGGCCGGAGGTGGGTTCGTCGAGGATGATGATGTTCGGGTCGTGGATGAGGGCCTGACCGAGCGCGGTGCGTTGTTTGTAGCCTTTCGAAAGCTCGCGAATGACTTTGCGATACATCGGCTTGAGGCCGACTTCCTCGACGACTAGGTCCGTGCGCTCGCGCAACTTCGCGCCGCCGAGCCCGCGGGCCTTGCCGACGAATTGCAGATACGAGCGGACTTCCATGTCCATATAGAGCGGCAAGGTTTCGGGCAGGTAGCCGATGTGCTTGCGCACTTCGAGCGGATTTTCGAGCACGTCGATGTCGTTGATTTTCGCCGTGCCGGCCGTCGGGTGCAGGTAAGTCGTGAGGATTTTCATCGTCGTCGATTTGCCCGCGCCGTTAGGGCCGAGCAGGCCGACGATGTCGCCCGTTTTCACCTCGAAGGACACGTTGTTGAGGGCTACGACGGGCCCGTAATGCATCGTGAGCCCTTCAGCTTTGATCATGATTGCGTCTCCCGCTCTCGTAGTTCGCCGCTCGGGCGCGAGTGCTTCGCCTTCCGTCAGCTCAACAGCGCGTCAGCTCAACACCCGCGGCAGCTCAAAAGTCGCGCGCCGGTCAATGAGGCTCGTTGGCCTCGACTTTGGGATATCGTCGACGCGACAGCAGGGTCGCGACAGACCCTGAGACCACTCCACAGACCCTGAGACCACTCCACCGACTCTGAGTTCGCTCCGCAGACTCTGAGACAGCTTCGGGGGCGCACCCTGCCCCTCGCGCCCAGTGAAGCAACAGCCATGCCTCGCACGGCGCATTCACCTCAGCGGGGTAGATTAGCAAGTTAAGCGGTTGGATGCAAAGCGTTTTGCGTGGAGGCTTGTCGCATTTGGGGCGATGTGTCGGAAATGGAGTGGGTGGCCGTCGCGCTCACATCCCCCTAAATCCCCCTTCGAAGGGGGACTTTGTCCGGCGTGCCGCCGACGACAGGGGCTATAAACGTTTGCCGACTTCTTCGAGCATGACTTCGGTAGCGCCGCCGCCGATGGGGTGGATACGGGCGTCGCGGGCCATGCGCTCGATCGCGGATTCGCGCATGTAGCCCATGCCGCCATGGAACTGGAGGCAATCGTAGACGACACGCTGGAGGGTCTCGGCCGCGTAGGCCTTCACCATCGAGACTTCTTTGACGCATTCCTCGCCGTTGCTTTCGAGCCAGGCGGAGTAATAGAGGAGTTGCCGGGCGGCTTCGGTTTCGGTGGCGCGGAGGGCGAGGCGTTGGCGAATGGCTTGTTTGTCCCACAACGGTGCGCCGAAGGCCTGGCGGGTGCGGACGTGCTCGACCGCGCGATCGATTGCTTTCGAAGCCTCGCCGACGGCCATCGCGCTGAGCACGAGGCGCTCGTTCTGGAAGTTGCGCATGATGGCGTAGAAACCTTTGTTTTCGTCGCCGATGCGATTCTCGACGGGGACGCGGCAATCTTCGAAGACGAGCTCCGCGGTGTCGGAACAGAGCCAGCCGTGTTTGTCGAGTTTGCGCGAGGCGCGGAATCCGGGCGTGCCTTTTTCGATCGCGAATATCGAGAGGCCCTGGCTGCCTTTCGCGCTTGAATCGGTGCGCGCGGCGACGAACACGAGGTCGCCGTAGTAGGCGTTCGTGATGAACATTTTCGATCCGTTGAGCACGTAATGATTGCCGTCGCGCACGGCGCGCGTGCGCATGCCGGCTACGTCCGAGCCCGCGTCGGCTTCGGTGACGCCGATGGCCGTGATGAATTCGCCGGTGACGATCTTCGGTAGCCAGCGTTGTTTTTGTTCTTCATTGCCGTAGCGGACCAAGTGTGGCGAGGCCATGTCGGTGTGCACGAGCACGGTCGCGCTGAAGCCGCCGAAGGTGCTGCGACCGAGTTCTTCGCCGAGCACGGTGGATGCGAGAACATCGAGATTGCTGCCGCCGTATTCTTCGGGGATTCGGATGCCGAGCACGCCGATCTCGCCGAACTTGCGCAGGACTTCGCGCGGGATCTTGCCCTCGGCCTCCCACTGCTCGCCGTGCGGGACGACTTCCTGCTCGACGAAACGCCGAATCTGGTCGCGGAGCATTTGGTGCTCTTCGGTGAAATACGGCGAGTTCGGGAGCGCTGTCGTGGCCATCGTCTGGTCCTTAGAAAATGTCGTTAAACGTAGGGGCGCTTCGGGAAGCGCCCCTGGGTTCCGCGCGAGCACCCGGGGCGTTTCTCGAACCGCCCCTACGTCAATTCGCGGGTTCGTCTTTCTCGAATTCGACGAGTAATGCGCCGGATTCGACGGTCTGTTTCGGCTGACAGTATACCGCCTTCACGACGCCGCCGGCCTGCGCGGTGAGGTGTTGGATCATTTTCATGGCTTCCATGACGACGAGGTGATTGCCGGCTTCGACGCGGTCGCCGGGTTTTACGAGGACCTCGGTGATGAGGCCGGGGTACGGCGCGGTGATGTCGTTGAGCGAGCCGGCGTGGTGGTGGGCTTCGGAGACGTATTGCTCGTGGCGGGGGACTACGCGGAATTCCAGCTGATCCTTTCCCCGCTGAACTACGATGGAATCGTCCTCAACTGTGTAACGAAACTCGCTTGAGACTCCGTCGATTTCGATCGTTTCTCGGTGTGATTGGTCGAATTTTCGCAGCCCATAAAGATCGAGATTCGCTCTCACGTCATGTGTCGTGCCTTCAAACCTCACCTTATAAGCACCGGTGGTGCCATGGATATCGCACAGGTGCCTTCGATCCTTGCTCCCTAATACGAGATTTGTCCATCCCGGATAGCCGGCATTTCGCAATAGACGCCACGAACCCAGAGTTTGCCATGGCGTCTCGGTCCCGCCCATACCGCGAAACCGCAATTCTTCACGATTGACTGCATACACAGTCGCGGCAGCGATGCAGAAAAAAGTCTCCTCGATCGTCCGTGGACGCCACTTGGCCAAGTGCCGGTCCAAAAAGTGAGTTGACAGTTCGGCGTTGGCGAAGGCGTCGGTGCTCACTGCGGCGTGGAGATACTCTTGGTTCGTGCGCAACCCCGCGACGTAGTTCACTTCCAGATTTCGCGCGAGCAGCTTCACGGCGAGCTGGCGGTCCCAATCGTGAACGATCAATTTGAAGAGAAGCGAGTCGTAATAGGGAGAAATCGTATCGCCCGCTCTCACTCCCGTGTCAATTCTCGCCTGATGAACGATCATGTCCATGTGCTGCACCCAGTCGCTGCACCACGTGATTTCACCCGTCGCTGGCCGAAAACCCTCTTCCGGAATTTCGGCACATATGCGGACTTCGACAGCGACGCCATTACATTCGATATCGCCTTGATCCAAGACTTTCCGATGAGACTCTCGAAACTCTTCTAACCAGTTTTCCGCTCGCGACCGGGAAGACTGTGCATCGCTTTCATCGTCGGGATCGCGCAATTGAGACATTTCACGGATCATCTCTTCCTTTCGGTCGAGACTCTTTATCGATCGCGTAAGTTCCCCGCCCCACGACGCAACGATTTGCATTTCGACGAGATCCAGCCCAGTTATCGCCTCCGTCACCGGATGCTCGACCTGCAGACGGGTGTTCACTTCGAGGAAATAGAATTGTTCTTTGTCGCCGTCGTATAGAAACTCGACGGTGCCCGCGTTGTCGTATTTGATTGCGCGCGCGAGCTTCAGCGCCGATTCGTGCAGCCCCTCGCGGACTTTGTCTGGCAGGTTCGGCGCGGGGGCTTCTTCGATGAGTTTTTGGTGGCGGCGTTGGATCGAGCAATCGCGCGTGAATAGGTGGACTAAGTTGCCGTGTTTGTCGCCCATGATTTGCACTTCGACGTGGCGCGGCTCGGCGACGTAGCGCTCGACAATCATGCGGTCGTCGCCGAACGCGGATTTCGCTTCCTGTTTCGCGAGCTTGAGCGCGTCGTCGAGTTCGCCCGCCTTGTGCGCGATGCGAATGCCTCTGCCGCCGCCGCCCGCGCTGGCCTTGATCATGATCGGGAAGCCGATTTTTTTTGCTTCGGCGGCGAGCGTTTTTTCGGTTTGATCGTCGCCGTCGTAGCCCGGCACCACGGGCACGCCAAGTTCCTTCGCGAGACGGCGGGCGTTCGTCTTCGAGCCCATCTCGCGCATGGCCTTTGGATGCGGGCCGACCCAGATAATGCCGGCGTCGATGACGGACTGCGCGAAGTCGGCGTTCTCGGAGAGGAAACCGTAGCCGGGATGAATCGCGTCCGCGCCCGTGCGTTTCGCGGCGTCGATAATCTTCGCGCCGTCAAGGTAGCTTAGCCGCGCTTCGGGTGGGCCGATGAATACGGCTTCGTCCGCGCTTTCGACGTGCAGCGCGTGGCGATCGGCTTCGGAATAGACTGCGACGGTCTTGATGCCGAGCTCGTTGCATGTGCGCATGATGCGGCAGGCAATCTCGCCGCGATTCGCTATCAACAATTTCTGAATCTGTCTCATGATCTGTCCACAGATTGCACAGATTTGCACAGCTGAAAAAAGGAAGAAGATTGCCACGGCCGCACGCGATGCTTGAAGGCGCGCGGCCTCGCAATGACGTTCCTATCTGTGTCCATCTGTGCAATCTGTGGACTACATTCGGAAGACACGGAACTTTCCTTCCTTTGGTGGCTGCATCGCCGAGAGACTGAGGACTAGGCCGAGAACGTGTCGGGTTTCGGTGGGTTCGATGATCCCGTCGTCCCACAGGCGCGCGGTGGCGTAGTAGGGGTCGCTTTGGCGCAGGTATTGTTCGGCGGTCTGTTTGCCGAGGGCGTTGAGGGCGTCTTCGGTCATGCTGCCGGCCTTGAGTCCGGCCCGCGCGACGTCGGTCATGACGATTACG
>JBGTJY010000360.1:0-3310 GCA_041744855.1 Candidatus Hydrogenedentales bacterium | reverse complement strand
ATCACGCGGCAGTATCAGATTGGCGACGACCTCTTCGATCGCGGGGTCGCGAACGTCGATCGCCACGAGAATCGCAGCGTGCGCGTGTGGCCAATGGGGATGTTCCGCAAGAAACCGTTCCGGCGGGCGATCGATGTGTACAACCTGGTGAAATCGAACCAGCCGTTCACTCCAGAAGCCGCCGAGGCGCAGTACAAGATTGGCCTTTGTTACTACACGCTCGAGGAGTACATCGACGCGGACCTCGAGTATCGGCTCGTGCTCGAGCGGTATCCCGATTCGGAATATGTAGACGATGCGAGCTATGGACGCATCAAGTGTTTCGAAGCGAGCGCGCAGGAGCCGGAATACGATCAGGCGCCGAGCGAATTGGCCGTTATGGCGATTGACGATTTCCGCGTGGGCTTTCCCGGCGACGAGCGGAACGCGGAGCTCGATGAGCTTCGGGGCGAGATGGTTGAAAACATCGCCGAGCAGAAATTTTTGACGGCGGAATTCTACGAGCATCGCCAACTATTCGCTTCGGCCCGCTTGTACTACCAACTCGTCGCCCAGAATTATCCGGATACGGAAGCTGGGACGAAAGCGCAGGAATGGTTGACGTCGCATCCGGAAGACGAAGCGGGGCTTGGGCGCTTTCTGGGTCCGTCGTACCGATGACCTTGCGGTTCTTCGCCATAGTCGGAATCAGCGCGGTCGCTGTTGGCTGCGGGTATACCACGGGCTCGACGCTGGACGAGCAATACCAGACGGTCTACGTGGCGCCGTTTCAGAACCAGAGCAAGGAGTACGATCTGCAGGCGCCGTTGACGAACGCGGTGACGCGTAAATTCACGCATGACGGGCGGCTGCGCGTGACTTCCCGCGATCGCGCGGACCTCGTGCTCGAAGGGTTGAGCCTGGGTTACGACCTCAAGGGGCTGACCTACGACGAGGATGACGACATCACGCAGTTCCTCAGCGTCATCACGGCGGGCGTGCGTCTTAGCGATGCGCGGACCGGCGATGTGTTGTGGGAAGACCCGTCGATGGTCGGTGAGACGAGCTACTACACGCGCTCGGCGGGCGAGGCATCCGATCGGCTGCGGGGGAACGCGCAAGTGTTCCTGCAGACGGTGCGCTCGTTTCAGACGCCGGAAGAAAACCGCGCGGCGTCCGAGGCGCTCGAACAGCTCGCGTCGGACATTTTTTATCGCACCGTCGAACCGTGGTAGACGGTCATGACGGTCAGCGTCCTGGAATTCCTGGGTAGTCTCGACCCGGCAGCCTTCGCGCCGGTTTATCTCATCGGACCGGGCAAGGCGCCTCGGGCGAAGGCTTCCACTTTTGAGCCGTTTCTCGCCGAGAAAGCGGCCGAAGCGATTGTGAGCGCGGGGGTCGATCCTAGTCTGCGCGATATGGCGCTCGCTACGTATTACGCCGACGAGACGGATGTTCGCGCGATCGTCAACGAGGCGCGGACGATGCCGTTCCTGACGGAGCGCCGCGTCGTCGTCGTGCGCAACGCCGAGCGCTATCAAACCGAGAATACCGGCGCGGCGATGGTCGCGTATATCGATTCGCCGAACGATACGACGGTGCTCGTGCTCGTTGCCGATGAGCTCGACAAGCGGACGAAGTTTTACAAGACGTGCGAGAAGCGCGCCACGATCGTCGAGTGCCCGGCGCTGAACTCTTCAGACGCCGTGCGATGGCTGAACGCCGAGGTGAAGTCCTTGGGCCGGCGGATCGAGCAGCGCGCGGCGAATGACCTCGTGAACCGGGCCGGGACGCGGCTGAGCGACGTGAACAATGCGCTGACGTTGGTGCTCAACTTTATCGGCGAAGGCGACGTGCCGATCACGGAGGAGGCCGTGCGGGCGGCCTGCGCGGATGTGGCCGAGGAAGAGATTTGGTCGCTGACGGACGCGATCGCGGGTTCGCAGGTGGGGAAGGCCCTGGCTTCGTTGCGCGCGCTGCTGGACCTGGGCAAGCACCCGGACGAGATCATCGGAACGATCAACTGGCTGCTCAAGAATGCCTATCTCGTGGCGACCCATGGCGAGGATGGGGGCATCGGGACGTTTCAGGCCCAAAAAGTCCGGCCGCTGGTGGCGAAATTCGGCAAGACCGACCGACTTACGAAGGCGTTTGCACTCTGTACGGACACGCAATTCGCCATGCGGACCACGGGGGTGGACGGGCCTTTGGCGGTGGAATTGCTGGTGGTCAAGCTGGCGCACCCGGGGAAGAGCTCGGCGTGAGTCTTAGGCCGGGCCACGCGGAACAGGCTGAAAGCCTGCACTACAACTCGGCAATTTTTGCATTGATCCCGATTTCGGTCGTATACTTGGTACGCGAGAAATAGCTCGCTTTGGGCGTGTCAGACGGTCCGCCAAATAGGGACGTTCCTCTCGTCATGCTCCCCGCGCCGCTGAAATCCGTCAGTGGCGTCGATTGGGCCAATCAGGCCCAGGCAAATCAGCCAAGCCTAGGCAAACAAAGGCGGCGAGAGCGAGGAGATTTCACCATGTGGCATCCAGGTATGGGCGAGCTTTTGATCATGCTCGTCATCGTGTTGGTTATTTTCGGGGCGGGGAAACTCCCACAAGTCGGGCGGTCGTTGGGCCAGGCGATCTCGGAGTTTAAGACCACCGTCAAGCCAGAGGACAAAGACGACACCACGAAGGGCGCCGCTGAGTAACGGTTTCGTTCTTACGCGAAATTCGTTCGCGGGGCTGTAGCTCTAATCGGAGCGCTGCCCCGCGAATTTATTTTTGGCGCCACACGAATAACGCTATTCTAGAAGGGTTGACGCCACTTCAGTCCTTGAAACCGCGCGAACCCTCGGTCTGTCGAGACGAACTCCGCGTCCAGTTCAATTGCAATGGCTGCGAGGTAGGCATCCGGAACGTCGTCCCCGCTGGCGCCGATTTCTCGGCAGAGACGCTCGAAGGTACGCCAATGATAGGCAGGAAGCGCCAGGAGTCGTGCTGCGGGGGCCGTGCGGACCGCCTCTACGAACGCGAACGTGACATCCAGGGGAGATGGCGTCTTGAAAATGCGGCGATTGGTCACGATCCGAACGAAGCTGGCCAAAGTGGGTTCGAAGATGCCAACCGGCTCAGGTCCTTCTAGCGACCGTTCGAGCCAATCTCGCATGAGGGCGTGAGCGGGCATATCTTCGCGTTGAGCATAGACCAGTGTGTTGACATCCAACAGCACCATAACTCAGGGAAGTTGCGACACCTTGCCGTGGGTATCGATTAACCGGCGCAACGACCGTGAATCGTCGATATCCACTTCCGGCTGTAGACCGTCGCCCTTGAAG
>JBGTJY010000359.1:0-2088 GCA_041744855.1 Candidatus Hydrogenedentales bacterium | reverse complement strand
AATAGTCCGGAACCGTGCGAACTGAAATCGTCACGCCCCGGTCAGAGGGACATTCAAGGGAAGCTTTGAGGAAATGAAACGGCTCGGACTTGATGCTACGGATATTCGTATCCTCAGTGCTATGCAGCAGCATGGACACATGAGTAAGACGAAGCTTGCCGAGATCGTCAATATCTCGGCCACGCCCTGTTGGGCCCGGCTCGACCGGTTGAAAGAGGCAGGGTTCATCCGCGGCTTTCACGCTGATATTGCTTTGGAGCATTTGTGCGATTTCACGCAGGTGGTCGTCACCGTTTCATTGACGCATCATCGCAAGGCGAGTTTCGACCGGTTCGAGTCCTTCGTCCGCGCGCATGACGAGATCACCGAGTGCATCGCAACCGGCGGAGGCATGGATTATGTGATGAAGGTGATCACGCCCAATCTGGCGACGTTTCAAACGTTGATGCAGGCGATGGTCGAAGACGAACTCGGGGTTGATCGCTACATGACCTATATGGCGACGAGAACGATCAAGGCCGGCCGTCCAAACCTGGCCCAGATCATTGGCAGACCCGACAAATAACCCGACGCGACCGATCTGTATGAATTGGGTGCAGAAAACAGCCCGATCAGTCTGCAACAGCCCCGTGTTTAGTCCGTAATCCTGCGGTGGCCGAGAGTAAACCTACGCCATCTTCAATCGTTCACCGGCCTGCCGGATCGGTGACAGGCAAGGGCGATAATGATGCACGCAGACGACTTCGGCTTTGGCACACAGATTCGCAAATCCCCTTATTTCAATGCGACCGTGCGCTGGGGCGCAAAAGGGTTTTCTGTCTACAATCATATGTATATTCCGCGTGATTTCGGCGATCCGGAACAGAACTTCTGGAACCTCGTCAACGACGCGATCCTGTGCGATGTCGCAGTCGAGCGGCAAGTCGAGATCGCTGGCCCCGATGCCGCGAAATTCGTGCAGATGCTGACATCGCGCGATCTGTCTAAGATGGCTGTGGGTCAGTGCAAATACATACTGATCACGAACGCGGCGGGCGGCCTGCTGAACGATCCGATCCTGTTGCGCCTTGAAGAAAACCGGTTCAGGATTTCGTTGGCGGATAGCGACATCCAGCTGTGGGCACAGGGAATTGCGGTGTTCGCCGGGATGGACGTGACCATCCGCGAACCCGATGTCTCACCGCTGCAATTGCAGGGGCCGAGGTCGGGCGAGATCATGAGGGCGCTTTTCGGCGACAGCATCATGGATCTGAAATACTACTGGCTGCGCCATGTCGAACTGGACGGCATGCCGTTGGTCGTTTCGCGCACTGGCTGGTCGAGCGAATTGGGCTATGAACTTTACCTGCAGGACGAATCCCGTGGGGACGAGCTTTGGGAAAAGATCATGGCGACAGGCGCACCCTTTGGCCTGAAGCCGGGACACACATCCTCGATCCGCCGCATCGAAGGCGGGATGCTGTCCTATCACGCCGATGCGGACATCAATACCAACCCATACGAGCTTGGTCTGGATCGCCTCGTCAATCTCGACATCGAGGCCGATTTCATCGGCAAGGCCGCGCTGCGCAAGATCAGGGACGTGGGTCCGAGCCGCAAGCAGGTTGGCCTGATCATTGACGGCGAGCCCCTGAAAGGCCCCAACACATCGTTCTGGTCCATCAGGAAGAATGGCGCGGTCATCGGCATGGTCACCTCGGCCGTCTATTCCCCGCGTCTGGACAAGAACATCGCGCTGGCGATGGTTGACAAGGAGCACGCCATTCTGGGCGCCGGGGTCGATGTCGTGAACCGGTCGGGCATAGTGAACGAGGCGGGAACGTCGAGGGCCGTGATCGTTGAGCGGCCGTTTTACGATCCGAACAAGAAGATCGCCGCCGCCTGACGCACTTTGAAAGCAGAGACCTAACCCATGTCCGACCTGTCGATAGATCTTCACTGGCAGCGCGCCGAACCTTTCTTTGAGCCGGGCAAATACTCGGCCGAACACACGGTTTGCTACAACAGCAGCTTCGAAGTCCAAGTCGATGCCGCCCCTGATTGGGGCGGCAAGCCGGAAAACACCAACCCCGAACAGGCGCTCGCCTC
>JBGTJY010000358.1:0-2146 GCA_041744855.1 Candidatus Hydrogenedentales bacterium | reverse complement strand
GGTCAACTCGTCGCGCTCGATACCGCGCGCCAGGAGAAATCGCGAGCGAAGTTCGCGAACTTGTGGAAGCGAATCGACGATAGCGGGCGGCTTGCGCGGGTGAAGGACGAGTTGCGGTGATGCGCCGGTGACGCAATGCAGATACGCCCGGTCCCGATGCAGCAGATTGCTTGGCTGCTGCGATCTGCACTTGTAGCATCGTATTGTGCCGCCGCATTTCCCGCGGATTGGGCGACCTGGGGCGGACCTTTCGGCACGAACGCGACGTCTGAATCCAATCTACCCGATCGCTTCGACCGCGATACGGAAACGAACGTCCGTTGGTCTGTGCGCCTGGGGGACGTCGTGTTCGGATGTCCAACGGTTTCTGAGGGTCGTGTGTTCGTGGGAACGAATCACGCCGCAGTTCGTGAAGACCCACGATTTTCCAAATCACGAGGTGGAGTGCTCGTCTGCCTGGACGAGGATTCCGGTGCCACGATTTGGAGTTTGGTCACGCCCGAACGTACGGAAGGATTTCCGGAACACACCCATATGCCGCAACAGCGATGGGGCATTTGTTCGTCTCCCGCGGTCGAGGGCGATCGCGTCTATATCGTCACTAACGGAGACGATGTACTTTGTCTCGATGTGAATGGCCTGGCCGATGGCAACGACGGTCCGTTCCTCGATGAGGCGCGGTACATGGCGCCAGAAGGCGAGCCTCCGATCGCTTTGAACGAACATGATGCCGATATCATCTGGCGCTATGACATTCCTCGTGAACTGGACGTGGCCCCGCATGATGTCGGAAGTTGTTCGGTGTTGCTTTACGGAGACGTTCTCTACACGAGCACGTCGAACGGCCTAGGGACGAAAAATCCTGTCGATCCACTGCGTCCCAATGCGCCGGCGTTCATTGCTTTGGACAAACGCTCCGGAAGACTCATCGGCGTCGAGGACGAACAGCTGAGCGAGCGCCTCTTTCATGCGCAATGGTCATCACCGACCGCCGGTATCGTCGACGGCCGCGCGCTCATTTTTCTCGGGGGCGGCGACGGTGTCTGCTATGCCTTCGAGGCTATCCGGTTGGGTGAGCCTGGCAAATTCGACTATCTCCTGCCCGACGCCGGTGCCGATGCCGAAGATCCGTTTCGCGAGGGTCCACTTCGGATGAAAGCGTCCTGGCGCTTTGATTGCAATCCGCCGGACTTTAAATTCCGCGACGGCAAGCGCGTCTACTACTATCAAGGCGATCTACGCGTCTACAAGAACAAACACCGCGAGGGATTGTCCACTGTCGGCTTCAACTCCGGGGACGGGTCGTTCGCCGGTCCTGCCGAAATTCTAGCGTCGCCGGTTTTTTACGAAGGCCAAGTGTATGTTTCGATCGGCCGCGATCCCCTTCACGGACTCGGCCGCGGGATTCTACACTGCATCAATGCGCAGGGAACCGGCGACATCAGGCAATCCGGCAGGGTCTGGGACTATCGGGGGATTGGTCGCACGCTGGCGTCGGTGGCGGTGTCCGAAGGCTTGGTTTACGCCATCGACCTCGCCGGCACGCTTCATTGTCTCGACGCCTCGACAGGCCAGTTGTTTTGGACGCACGATACCCGCGAGGAGTCCTGGAGCAATCCGCTCGTTGCCGACGGCAAGGTGTACGTCAATACGAAGGAGACATTTTGGATCTTCGCGGCTTCGCGGGAAAAGCGCTTGATTTTCAATCACCGCGGGGGCAGTGAGTGCGCGCCCATTGCAGCCAACGGAAGTGTATATGCATTCATGCGCGGCAAACTCTACTCCTTGGTCCAGCCTGCCAACTAGAATCAGATTTCACTCCACGTGCCTATTTGGGAATCGATCGACTATTGATCTCGGAGCGGGGCGATCATTCGGACGGCCCTGGTGTGCACCTCGAATTGGGCGGAGAGCTCGCCTGCGGGGTCGCCGTCGATTTGCAGGGGGACGGCTGAGCCGGTGGCTGGGGCGAGCGTGACGTTCTGGCCTTGCACATAGGTCACGCTAGGATGATTCACGAAGTTTGGCCGCCAGACGGCAATGGGCAGCGACAGCATTCGCGGAATGGTCAGGTTGCGCATGATGCAGACGTCGAGGAGGCCGTCGTCTATCCGTGCGCGGGGCGTCGATGGGAAAATGCCGGCGG
>JBGTJY010000357.1:0-1556 GCA_041744855.1 Candidatus Hydrogenedentales bacterium | reverse complement strand
CGACGGTCGTGACCCGGGCGATCTCGCACGAAGGTGATGAGCGATTCGCAGGGACTGTGCGGCAACCCGGGGCGAATCTCATCGACCAACCGACAAATGGTCTGCACCACATCGAGATTCGCGCGCTCGCTGTTGCCGCCGACGTTATACACCTCACCCGGCGTGCCCCCTTCCAACACCGCGCGAATCGCGCGGCAGTGATCTTCCACGAAGAGCCAATCGCGCACGTTCTGACCATCGCCATAAACCGGCAAAGGCTTACCTTCCAAGGCGTTGAGGATCATCAGCGGAACGAGCTTTTCCGGAAACTGATAGGGCCCGTAATTGTTGGAACAGTTGGTGGTGAGCACCGGCAAGCCGAAGGTGTGATGGTAAGCACGCACGAAGTGGTCGGAAGCTGCCTTGGAGGCGGAATACGGGGAGTTGGGAGCATAGGGCGTGGTCTCCGTGAACGCGCCCGTTTCGCCCAGCGAGCCGTAAACTTCATCGGTCGAAACGTGTAGGAAGCGAAATGCCTGTTTTGCCTCCGCCGGCAGATCGGTCCAGTGTCCGCGCACCGCTTGCAGCAATTTCACAGTGCCGAGGACGTTCGTTTCCACGAACTCCAACGGCCCGTCGATCGACCGATCGACGTGCGACTCGGCCGCCAGATTGATCACCGCGCGCGGCTGGTGCTCGCGCAATAAATCGGCGACCAGTTCGCCATCGCCGATATCGCCCTCGACAAACAGATGCCGCGAATCGCCGTGCACTTCGGCCAGCGAATCGAGATTCCCGGCATAGGTGAGCTTATCGAGATTGACGACGCGGTCATCGGTCTCGGCAACCAATTGCCGCACCAGGCAGGAACCGATAAACCCTGCGCCGCCGGTAACCAACAAAGATCGATTCATTCGGAGCGACTCGCTTTCAAAGAAAAAGATCCTGTGCGATGGATTTCCAGCCCAGCGAATAGCGGCTATACCGCCCGCGCACGGCTTCGCCAATCACATGGGGTACTCGCCAACGGTCGCGGCGTAAGGTAATTCGCCGCTCGGCATGCTCGATCTTTTGATCGAGTTCTCGCCACACCCAGTCGGCTACGCGGTCGTGTGCTCGCTCCCGTAATCGCTCGCGAGCGGCCACGAACATGTCTCGCACGCGAATAAAATCTTCGACGGTCATCGAGCGCGCGAATTGGAACTGCTCGCGCCAGCTCCATTTTTTTTCGCCAATTTGCTGCCGCGAATGTTGGCGATATTGAATCAACGGCTCTTCCACCAGCACGCACGGGGCCACGCTGCGGAGAATGAACGCGATCCAAGCGTCGTGAACCCAACACTCCGGAATCGGCAACAGCAAGTCGCGATAACTCGCGCGAAACGCCATGGTGGCCCCGGTGGCCACCCAGCGGCGGAACAACAACTTCAGCCCCCGCTCCCCCCACAACTCCCGCCGCCGCGCGGGCGTGAAACCCACCGCCTCCCACAAGGTGCCCCCCAACGGCCGCAACGTTTCATCGACCAGCACCGCATCGCTAATCGCAAAGGCCGCAGCCGGATTATCTCGCAAGACGG
>JBGTJY010000356.1:0-5552 GCA_041744855.1 Candidatus Hydrogenedentales bacterium | reverse complement strand
TGGGCCGCACTTCGGCGTCTTCGTGCGACGGCAGATCGCCCAATTCGCGTAGGCGCTGCCGAATGCGCGTGCGCGCGCGGCCCGTCACGACGATATCGAGCCAATCCAGGTGCGGCGTTTGATTCTTCGACGTCAGAATTTCGACGACGTCGCCCGTCTGCAAGTGATAGCGCAACGGCACCATGCCGCCGTTCACGCGCGCGCCAATGCAGTGATGACCGACGTCGGAGTGAATTGCATAGGCGAAGTCGACGGGCGTCGCCCCGGACGGCAACTCTTTCACGTCGCCCTTTGGCGTGTACGCGTAGATGGCGCTCAGGCCGATGTCGCGTCGCAGGCTTTCGAACAAGTCTTCCTTCGGCTGCGCGTCCTTCAGCCAGTCGGACATCTGCCGCAGCCAACCCAGTTGCTTCTCGGTTTTCGTGTCGACTTTGGTGATGCCGTCCTTGTATTTCCAATGCGCCGCGATCCCGTCGCGCGCCGTGCGATCCATGTCCTCGTTGCGGATTTGCACTTCCATCCGATTCCCATCGGGCAGGATCACCGACGTGTGAATCGACTGGTACATGTTCAGTTTCGGCGTCGCGATGTAGTCCTTGAAGCGGTTCGGTATCGGCCGCCACATGTGATGCACGACGCCCAGCGCGTTATAACAATCGCTCACCGTCTGCGTGATGATGCGCACGGCCATAACGTCCAAAATCTGGTCAAACGTCTTCCCACCCGCGTTCATCTTCTGGAAAATGCTGTAGAGATGTTTCGGCCGCCCGATAACGTGCGCTTCGACGTGCGTTTCCGCCAGGCGCGCCTGCAAGCCGTCAATCGTGTCGTTGAGCAACGCCTCGCGCTCGCGCCGTTTCATCGCCACCATGCGCGCCGTCTCGCGGTATTCCTCCGGGTGCAGATAGTGAAACGCGTGGTCCTAAAGTTCCCACTTTAGCTGCGATAAGCCAAGTCGATTCGCAACCGGCGCGTAGATGTCCAGCGTTTCGCGGCAAATGCGCTTAATCTTGTGCGGTTCCTGAAACTTCAACGTCCGCATGTTGTGCAGGCGATCGGCGAGTTTGATCACAACCACGCGCACGTCTTTCGCCGTCGCGACGAGCATCTTGCGCAAGTTCTCGGCCTGCTTCTCCTCGCGCGTCGTGACGTCCGCGGGCATGTGAATGTTGCGCGTCTTCGATACGCCCTCGACGAGGTCCGCGATGTCTTTCCCGAAATTCCGCTCGAGGTCCTCATACGTCACCGAGGTATCTTCGAGCACGTCGTGCAAAATCGACGCGGCGATCGTCGTCGTATCCATGCCCATGGTGCAAAGGATTTGCGCAACGCTCAGGCTGTGCGTGATATACGGCTCGCCGGAGAGACGCTTCTCGCCTCGATGCGCCTTGTCGGCGACACGGTACGCCTCCCGAATGGGCGCGTCGTCGGCGTCCGGGTCGAGTTTCCGGAGGCTCTTGAGGAGTTTTGCGAACTCGGTGCGCATGAGAATTCCTTCGGGTACTATTTTAACACGCCACGAAATCTTGTCGCGTTCGTCCTGATAACATAGCCCGATGGCGCCTCTCATCAAAGCGACCGTCCGTTACGACGGAACACCGTTCTCAGGCTGGCAGGTGCAGCCCAACCAGCGCACGGTCCAGGGCGCGATTGAGGACGCGCTCGGCACGATCGCCGGCCACCGCGTGAGAATTCACGGCGCGGGCAGAACCGACGCCGGCGTGCACGCCCTCGCGCAGGTGTTTCATTGCGAATGGGACGGCGCAAAAACCCTCGACGATCTGCGGCGCTCCCTCTCGCGAATGTTGGCTCCACACATCCGTATCGAGGCAATCGAAATCGCGCCCGAAAACTTTCACGCCCGATATTCGGCGATGAGCAAGCGTTACGGGTATGCGTTCATTTCAGAGTCCGAACCCGATCCGTTCTCGCGCGCCTACGCTTGGCGACCTCCGTCGGCAGTCGAGCCCGAACGCGTCGCGGAATTGGCGCAGGCGCTCGTCGGTCGTCATGATTTTGCCGGCTACTGTTCGAGCGGCACGGAAGTCCAGGACACCGTCCGCACGCTATTCTCGATTTCGCTGCACCCGGGTTGCATCGTCGGCCCGGCGAACAACGACCGGCACTGGCATCTCGAATTCCACGGCACCGGCTTTCTGTATAAGATGGTGCGCAACATCACGGGCACGATCGTCGATGTGGCGCGCGGCGCGACGCCCGAAGCGCGCATCGCCGAGTTGCTCGCATCCAAAGGACCATATCTCGGCAACACCGCACCGGCACACGGGCTGTTCCTCATGGGGATTGAATATGAAACCAGTATTTCTCGCGATGCGCGCGCCGCGCACCTTAGTTCTCACCGCTCTGATTGCGTGCAGCACGCTCGGCAATCCGAGTAGCGCGCAGACACTTCGTTTCTCGACGTACATGACCGCGGATCACGCGTTGTCGTTCCTGAACGATCCCGCAACCGCGGCGAGTGCGATCGAAACCCTGCGCAAGTTCGACATCACCAGAATGTACGTCGAGGTCTACCGCGGCACGATTGTCCCGCCGGACGTCCTCGCGCGTGTCCGCGATTATTTCGTCGACAATGGAATCGCCGTCACCGGCGGCATCGCGACCGTCCCCGGTGACGATACCGGCGTCGCGCAGGTCGGCCCGCTCGATTGGTTCAACTTTCAGAATCCAAAGACTCAGTCCGATCTCAAAAAAATCATGCAGGACTCCGCGCCCGTCTTCGACGAATTCATTGTCGACGATTTCCTTTGCACCGGCGACGTGAGCGAAGAATCCGCACGCGCCTGCGGCGAACGGAGCTGGGGCGAATACCGGCTCGAACTCATGGCCGAGGTCGCGCGCGAGGTCTTCATCCAGCCGGCAAAAGAAGCGAATCCCGACATCACGATGATTATCAAATACCCGCAGTGGTACGACCGATTCCATCTCTTCGGATATGACGTGCCCACACAGTCCGCCCAATTCGACGCCACGTTCGTAGGCACGGAGACACGCGGCGCGCGCACGCAACGCTTCGGATTCACGCAGCCCTACGAAGGTTTCGTCAATTACCGCTGGATTCAATCGATTGCCGGAAGCAAAGCGCGCGGTGCGTGGTTCGATCACGGCGACTGCGATGGTCCCGATTTCCTCGAGCAGGCCTACCAGACTGTTCTCGCCGGCGCGCCGGAAATCGTCCTCTTCAGTTGCATCGAACTGCTCCGGCCGCACCCCGGCCACGAGCTGCTGATCGCGCATCAGGATCGCCTGCGTCAGCTCGCGGAATTCGTCGCGAAAAATCCCGTATCCGGCATCGCCGCATACAAACCGCCCAACAGCGATCCAGGGCCCGACATGTATCTCTTCGATTTTCTCGGCATGCTCGGAATCCCGCTCGTCCCCGTCTCGGCGTTTCCGGAAGACTCGGAAGTCATCTTTCTCCCCACACAAGCCGCCGCAGACCCTGACATCGAATCGAAAACCATTCGCGCGTCCGAGCGCGGCGCACGTATCGTCATGACGGCGGGATTCCTCGCTCAAGTGAAGAGCGATCGCTTAATCGAGCTGGCGGGAATCGCAACGATCAGCGCAAAGGGAAATCTTCACGCACAGTCAATCGAAGTGGACGGCGCATCAATCCGACTTGCAGCACCGCTCGATCTCGAAGCTGAATTAGGGTTGGGCAACGCGGCGCCCATCATCACCACGCGCGTAAACGATGCGTTGGTCCCGCTACTGACCGCAACCGAAAACAAAGTCTACGTTCTCAACACCCACACCTACTCGCAAGCGGATTTCGACGCCGTCGGCGAGGTCCTTCTTTCGCCAAGACCGCTGGGACTTCTCGACCTGCCCGAGGAAGTCGTCAACACGATTCGCGCAGCCTTCATCGAGCCGTTGCCCTTCACGTTCGAAGCGCCCCCGCGCGTCGCCATTCAACCCATGGGTCCGAACGACTGGTTCATCCATAACTATCGCGAAGATGCCGCCTTCGTCACCCTGACGCCGAGCGAATCCGCGGCTTTTTCGGAGGTCTACACCGGCGCGAACCTCGTCGACGACTCCGCGACAATCAGAATCGGAATTCCACAACGCGATCGCGTCTGGCTGAGAAATCTACGTTGAGGACCCAGCGCTTCACTCTCTCTGTCATTCCTGCGCAGGCAGGAATCTCCCACTCCTACCCGACGCTCCGAATTTTGGGGAGAGATTCCTGCTTGCGCAGGAATGACTTGGCGCGGCGACGCTTCAAACGAATACCGGTCTAGTCTAATTAAACAGCACAGCCTCCGCCATCAGACCCGGTCCAACTGCGAGCGCGACGCACGGAGTTTTCGCGCCCGACTGACGCAAGCGGTCGAGGATGAAAAGAATCGTCGGCGACGACATGTTGCCGTAGTCGCGGAGTATCTCCTTCGACACCGCAAGGTCTTCCTTGCCGAGGTCGAGCGCTTTTGTCACCGACGACAAAATGCGCGGTCCCCCAGGATGCACGGCCCACGTCTGGACGTCGCCCAGGCCAAGTTCCTGCCGCGCGAGCCAGTCTTCCACCCAGGGACGCAGATGCGATTCGATGAGGCTCGGCACTGCATTCGAAAGCGTCATTTCGAAACCGTTGTCGCCAATGCGCCACGTCATTGCTTCTTTCGAATTCGGAATGAGGCACGAACCCGTCGCGCGCACCGTCCAAGCGCCGGACTCCGTCGCAGGCTCGGTCGACCTGCCGCCGACGATCGCAGCCGCGCCATCCGCGAATAAGGCGTTCGCGACGAGCTTCTCCGGATCCCAGCCGTAGTGATAGTGCACGCTACACAACTCGACCGCGCACAAAAGTATCCGCGCGTGCGGGTCGCTGCCGGCGAACGCGTTCGCCGCGCGCAGCCCGTTGAGCGCGCCGTGGCATCCCATGAAACCAACGTGAACCCGCTCGACCGTTGGCCGCAACCCAAGTTGGTCGATCAGATGTATGTCCACACCGGGCGCGCAAAAACCACTGCAAGAAACCGTGACGAGATGCGTGATCGCCTCCCGATCGGTTGCGGCTTGCGTCATCGCAGTTTCCGCGGCCCGCAATGCAAGCGGCGCGGACGACGATTCGTACTCGGCCATGCGTTGCGCGACCGACGGCCCGCGATCGCCCTCGTGCGACGGATGATGCAACAGGCGATATCGACCATTGCCGTTGTTCGTGCCCAACGCTTCGAGCAACACGCTGTGACGCCGCTGCACGCCCGCCATGCGATATAGCGCCGGAACCACGCGGCGTTCCTGGTCGGTGCGGCAAAAGTTGTCGACGACGAGCTGCACCGATTCCTCGCGTTCGATCGAATGCGCCGGTACGGCGCTTCCCTGGCCGAGAATGGTGAGGCTCATGGGTGTTGTCCTAGGGGTTGGCGCGAAGGCGCGTTGAGTTGCGCCACGAAAGGTCGCGCAAGCGCAGGCACAACGCGAAGGGATGCGATGCCACACTGCACGAGAACGGGCCGCCGCAACGCGCGCGCGAGCCAGCGGCAACGGCGCTGCGACGCCGCCGTAATCTCGCGTTGAGCGTG
>JBGTJY010000355.1:0-9890 GCA_041744855.1 Candidatus Hydrogenedentales bacterium | reverse complement strand
GGGACTGGGCCACGTGTCGTGCGCGTCGTGTCATGTGGATGGACGTATCGACCGGCTCTCGTGGGATCTGGGCGATCCGTCCGGCGCGATGGGGGACGCCGCGCACCTGAATCTCGGTTTCGGATTTTTAGAGGCGCCTTTGGATCCGTTCGACATCGATTTTCATCCCATGAAGGGGCCCATGATGACGCAGACGCTGCAGGACATCATCGGCCACGAGCCGTTTCATTGGCGCGGCGATCGGGATGGCATCGAGTCATTCAATCCGACGTTCCGGGATTTGCACGGCGATGACGAAATGCTGAGCGCCGAGGAGATGCAAGAATTCGAGGACTTTCTCGCGACGATTCAGTTGCCGCCGAATCCGTTTCGGAACCTGGACAATTCGTTGCCGGACTCGTTGCCGCTGGATGGACACTTCGAGACGGGGCGATTCGGCGACGTTGCAGATCCGCTTCCTTTGGGGAGCCCGGCGCGCGGGTTTGCGATGTTTCGCGGCGAAACGGATTTCATTGGCGATGCGGGTATTTTTTCGTGCGTCGTGTGTCACACGTTGCCGACGGGTCTCGGCACGAGCACGTTCTTCAATGGGCATCGATTTTTGCCGTTGGAACCGGGGATTTTCGGGAACGCCCATTCCGCGCTTGCGACGGGTATTTCCACGCAGCGGAGTTTCAAGATTCCCCAGTTGCGGACATTGGCGGGGCGCGTGGGTTTCAACCTGGATCAACCGCGCAGCCGGGCGGGTTTCGGATTCGGGCACGACGGCGCGTTCGATTCCATTGCGCGATTCTTGAGTCTCGAAGTATTCGGCGCGCGCGACACACAAGAGGTGGCGGACCTCGTGGCGTTCATGCTCGCGTTTTCCGGATCGGATTTTCCCGCGCCGGAAGTCGAGACTTTCGAGGCGCCGGGTCTGCCGAGCGGGGACGTGCATGCGGCGCTCGGGCAGCAAGTGACCGTTCCACCGGGAAGTAGCGATATCGAAGCGGCGGCCGAGTTGATTGCCTTGGTCGAAAACAGCGCGCGCATCGAGCTCGTGGCGCGTGCGCGAGTGGGCGACGCGATGCGGGGATGGCTCTATGAAGCGTCGAACGGTTTCGCCGGCGATTCCGTTTCGTCACCCGTCTGGAATCTCCTTGAGCTGATTTCGAATGCGGACGGTCCCATCACTTTTCTTATCGTTCCTGCCGGCACTGGAAATCGCATCGCGCTCGATAGAGACGAAGACGGCGCACTCGATTACGATGAATCGGTGGGCGGATCCTCGAATGCCAGCGCGGACACTGACGACGACGGCCTGCCGGACGCGGAGGAGCTGTACGAACTGGGAACGAATCCCGCGACGGCCGATTCCGATGGCGATGGGCTGACCGACTTCGAGGAACTCGCCTTGGGAACCAATCCCCTGAGGGCGGATTCGGACGACGACGGCCTCAGCGATTTCGTCGAGACCATGCAGACCTACACCAATCCGTTGGTCCCCGACACCGATGGCGATGCGCTTCCGGATGGCTGGGAAATGGAATTCGGATTCGATCCGCTGAGCGATCGGGGCGAAGACGGCGGGGGCGGCGATCCGGATGGCGATTTCATTTCGAATCGGGAAGAGTTTCTGGATGGAACCAATCCGCGTAGGAGCGATCTGGCGCCGGAGACGGGTTGTTCCTCGGCTGGAACGTCGCGCGGGTCCGCGGGATTGAGGGGATCCGCGTTGTCGATGCTCGCCGCCGGCCTACTGCTTGTCCGGGCCCGGCGCACGCGATAGCTCGCGGCCTACCGGGTTATGGCACGATTCGCTGAATGGCAAGCGCGTGGTTTGTCGCAGCGTAGATTGCATTCGTCTTGGCGGCTTCCTGGAATGTCTCGTATGCGGCGTCGAGTTCACCGGCGCTGAGTAATGCGCGGCCCGCGCAAAACAGCGTTGCGCCTTGCGGCGTGGCGCCGGTACTGCCAACGCGGGCCTGCGCGAGTAGCCACGGAATATCCGTCGTTTCGGCCGCGAACTGGAAATACCGATGGTCCGGCGCGGTTCCGAGGGTTGAGATCGCGTCGCCATAGGTTGCGGCTGCAGCGGTCCATTCGCCTCGCGATTCCCGCTCGAGTCCGTCCTGGAACTCGGCGGCGAACTGGGAAACTTGCCGGGCGAGTACTTGGTAGCCGATCGCGTTCGGCAGGACGACTGCGGCGGTTAGACATGCTGCGGCGAACAACGATCGTGCGCGAACGCGGGGCATCGACTTCGCGGAATTTATGGCCGCCGGGCCAAAAACCACGCCCATCAATATCGGAAACAAAGACAGTTGCGTGAATGGTTGTATCGCCGTGATCGCGAAGAGCATTGCGCCGCCCAGGACGGCAGCAGCGCCCAGTCGTTTCGTGTCCGTATCGCCGCTGCGCAACAGCCGCCGCCAGAGCACGGCGATGCCTTGTCCCCATAGCCATAGATACGCGACTAAGCCCGCGACGCCGGTCTCGATCAAGAATTTGAAGGGGACGCTATGCAGCGTGAGCCCGCCCGATTTTTCCGGATCGGCGTATTCCGCTATGACGCGATCCGACGCCGCGAGGCCCGTACCGGTCAGCAAAAAGTGGGGAGCAATTTCCGCCGCGACGCGGTATCCGTACACGCGATGGTTGATCGAGGCCTCTTCGCCTGAAAGACCGCGCGATAGGCGTCCACCGAGCGACGACAGAAAAGGTGTCGCCGCGAGCGCGATGGCGATTGCTACAAGCACGACAACGAGACCGCCGCGGGCGGATCCTCGGAACCGCAGCATTCGGTATATTCCGTACGCGCCGATGGTGCAGAGTGCGATCGCGAGGGAACTTCGCGAATAGGCCGCCAGCATTCCACCCAAGAGCAAGACGATCGCCGTGGATTTTGCAAGTAGCTCGGCGCGGCTGCGTGGCACGAGGAGGAGCGCAATCGGCACGGCGATGAGAAACGCGAGCACGCCCTGGTTGAAATCCGGCGAGGTCGCGGCCATGCGCATCAGGGAACCTGCCGCGGTGTCCCACGCGACGCGGTTGCCCACTTGTCGCGCGAATTCCGCGTGCACGGGGGCGAGTACTCCGAGGCTACAAAACACGGCAGCCAACGCAACGGCGGCCGCGCTGAGCAAGAACACGCGCAATAGCGCGATCGCGTCGGGTACGGAGCGCACGGAATGTGCAATCGCGTAGAAAAGAACGGCGTACCAGCAATATGCCGCGAACATGCGCCAACTGGATGCGCTGTCGACGGAAAGCATCCCTGAAACGGCGCAGACGAGCAACAGCGCGACCAGCGGGATCTCGATCCCAGTTTTCGGAATGACGAGCGTCCCTCTGGTTGCGGCGTCGACCAAAACAAGCGCAATGAGACACACGCCGCAGAAACGCACCAGGGTGATATCGATCACGGGCAGTTGTTGGAAGACTTCCCAGGGCCACGCCGCGGCCATCGTCGCGACGAGGAACATGCGAAGAGCGTAGGTCGGGCGATCCGTTGCTTCGACCACGCCTATCGCGTCCACCACGCCGGCGTCAACGCGAGGTCGGCGACGTGCAGAATTCCATAGTTCCGCGCATACTCGAGGCGGATCCGCGCGGGCGTCACGGCATTGTCGAGTCGCAGCAAGGCGGCGTAGCGATGCACCGAGTAGGCTTTCTGGTTGAACCGGCTGACGCGCTCCGCCGGCTGCGAATCGAAAATGGAAATCCTGCGCGTGCTCAAAAAGCCCGCGGGATACTCGTCGAAATCGCGTTTGGATGTAGACAACCCGGAGCGAATCACGGTTCGCGTCAACTCGCCGCCGTTCGCGTCCAACAACACGACGGTTGCGACCGCTTCGCCAACGGTCGATTCGTTGTCGTAATTGGTGAACGAAATCAGGCCCACTTCGTGCACGGGCCTGCGCAACCGATCGCGAACGTCGAGTTCGATCGACGCGCCCGGCCCAAGTCGAAACGATTGCCCCAGCGATACGACATCCGCCCCAACCGAACTGCGGAACGCCGGCTGATCGATGTTCGAAGGTACCGCGACGGGCGATATGAAAAACGGCTGGGCCCACTGGATGGCGGCCTCTCGTTCCACGCCGGCGGCAAGGGTCTCGATGTACAGTGTGCCGCGGCCGCTGTTCTGCATCCGTGGAAACCGCACGCTGTACTCGCGTGACGTTGTGGCGCCGAACTTCCGATCGTGCAGATCGAGCGCGAACGTCCTCTCGGCGCTCGGACCCGAAGCGGTCAGCCGAAATCGCACTTCGGTGGGTTCGGGCAGAGCGGGATCGGGCTGGGTCGCGCCGGCATTGGCTCGGCGCCAGTCGATGCGCACGCGAAACGTATCGCCGTCATCGATGGCGACCGGCGATTCGCCGCCGCTCCAGTCGGTGTCGAGAAACTGAATCTTGCGAATCTCGATCGGCGTCGGACCCGATTGCGCAGCGAAGAGCGGTGGACGCAGCGCAATTCGGATCGATTGATCGGTTTCCTGGGCTTGTCCGAATGCTAGTTGCGCGAGGACCAACGTGGCGTAGAACGAACCAATCCCACCGCCCAAACTTCGGAAAGCCCAGTTCAAGTACAATCCCGTCCCGTTTCGCGCCGGTAAACGTCTAGCCCCCGCGTTGGCGGGAATCGTACCTGCGGCGTCGATCGAATCGCACACCACGCCCAATGGCTGGGACCATGAACGCAGCGCCATTCGTCACGATCAGCATCGCGAGTCACAACCGGCTGCCGTTGCTCAAGGAATCCGTCGCGAGCGCTCTTGCGCAGGATTACCCGCGATTCGAGGTGCTCGTGTGCGACGACGGGAGTGGCGATGAGACGCGCGCGTGGTTGATGGAGAGCGCGGTGAGAGAGGAGCGGCTGCGAGTCGTGTTTCGAGACCCGGACGCGCAGGAGCGCGTCCCTCCCGGGATTGCTGGGACGCGGCAGCGGGGGGTCGAGGAGGCGCAGGGCGAATGGGTTTGCATCCTCGATTCCGACGATCGACTCGTGCCCGAGGCGCTCTCCCGCATCATGGGATTCGCCAACGAGCATGCGGTCACATCCCTCATTTATACGAACAATTTCCACGTAACGGACGGGGGGCAACGCGAGGAATGCCGGTATCCCGTCTACGCCACGAACGCCGACATGACGCGCGCGACTTTTCTGCGTCCGCGTTGTCCGTTCAAACATTCCGGCACGACCTTCCGACGTGACACCGCGCTCGCGCTGGGCGGTTACGACACTTCGTTGCCGATCAAGGTCGACATCGAATTTTTTCTGAAGTTTCTCGCCGCGGGCGAACAACTGCGATTGCTCGAAACGCCGGTCGTCGAGTTCCGCATGCACGCCGATTCTGTCAGCAAGAAACGATGGCTGGGGATACGGACGTATTGGCGCCTCATCGACCGGTACGGCCCGCGCAACCCGGTCGCGCGTCTCGGATATAAGGCCACGCGCGCGTTCTGGGAACTTGCCAAGGGCGTCTATCTCGGCGCGCGATTCGCCCGATGACGGGCATCACCCGATGACGAGAATGGCCCGATGAGCGGCCACTACCGCCGCGTTTGGGCGCTAGCATTGCCGACGCTGGTTTATAACCTGCTCGAAATGACGCTCGGCATGACGGACCTGTACATGGTCCGTTCTTACGGACAGGAAGCCAGCGCCGCGATGGGTCTCATCCGGCAGATCACGTTCCTAGTCGAAGCGACTGCGATGGCGATCGCGACCGGCGTCGTCGCGCTCGTCAGCCAGGGACTCGGCAAGAACGACGACGTGCAAGTCGGCGAGGCAGTCCGGCAAAGCATGCTCCTCATCTTCGGCTGCAGTCTCGTGATTTCGGCGGTAGGTTTCGTCGCGAGCGAGCCGCTGCTCCGTTTGCTTCGCGCGACTCCGGAGACCATCGCCCACGGCGCGCCATATCTCAAGGTGTATTTCATCACGGTGACCTTTCTCGGCGTGAATTCCGTCGCGGCGGCGGTTTTCCGCGGTGCGAAGCGGCCCATGTTGCCGCTGTACATCGCCGCGCTGATGTGCGTTATCAACGTGCCGATGAATTACGTGTTCATCCACGGCATCAGCCCGATTCCGGAGCGCGGCGTGCTGGGCGCATCGATCGGCACGGCTATCGCGCGCGGATTCGCGACCGTCGTCTTCCTCTCGCTACTGCTGAGTGCGCCTGGCGCAATCCGTCTGCGTCGAAACGCAACGGGCAAACTCATCGACCTTCCCATGATCCGCCGCATGTTGCGCGTCGGCCTTCCCCTGGCGATTGCCGGCTTCTATCGCAACGCGGCCCGCGTGTTCTACTTGGGGGTCGTCGGCCTCAGCGCGTATGGCGCGGCGTTTCACGCGGCCGTCGGCGTCGGACTACAGGTTCGGCTCGTTTCGGTGCTGCCCGCGCTTGCGTTCCAAGTCGCCACGGCCACACTCGTCGGCGAGGCAATCGGCAAGCGGGACACCGAAGAAGCCGCCAACATCGCGCGCCGGAGTTTCCTGCTGCTCGCGGCTATCATGGCCGCGGTCACGATCGTGACCATCGTCGCCGCGCGCCCAATCGCCGCCGTGTTCCTCATTGAGCGGGAAGCGATCAACCTCGCCGTGCCCGTGCTTCAATGGTTCGCGGTCGGCCAATTCTTCAGCGCGCTCGCCATCAATGCGCAAGGCGCGCTGAGCGGCGCGGGCGATACCCGCCCGGTGATGCGGTACACGCTAATTTCGCAATGGGGCGTGCTGCTCGTGCTCGCTTATGTATTACTGCGGGCTGGCTGGGACCCGATGGGCCCGCTCGTCGCGTGGGCCGTTGCGCCGGTGGTGATGCTTGTCCAGGTTTTGTTGCGCTGGCGGGCCGGTCACTGGCGAACGACGAAGGTCTGACGGACGGACACGGACGAGCACGGACTGACACGGACTTGTATGGCGGCGGGACGCGCTCCGACCGCCTGAACTCCACTTGGTGCGCTGTCCGCGTGTCGATAGGCTTTCTATTGGCTTTGAGCCGTCACGCGACGTTCAGCCGTTTCATTGCGCGCCACAGTGTGGTTCTTCCGACTCCCAACAAGTCTGCCGCTTGACTGCGGTTGTTGTGGCAGCGGCTTAGGGCGGCGCGGATGACTTCTTCCGTGAGCGCTTTGGGCCGGCCACCCCAGCGGGTCGCGAGGACTTCTTCCGGGAGGTCGCCCGGCGTCAGTTCCGCGTCTTCGGCCATGATGACGGCGTGTTCGATGACGTTGCGCAATTGCCGAAGGTTGCCGGGCCATGCGCAGTCGAGGAGCACCGCTTTGAAATCGCCGCCCATGAAAATGCTCGGGCGATTGTGGCGCGCGGCGAATTCCTGCAGGAACATTTCGGCGAGGCGGATGATGTCGGTCTCGCGTTCGCGCAGGGGCGGCAAGTTGATGCGGCCAATCGCGAGCGCGTAGTAGAGGTCCTGTCGCAGGAGACCTTCTTCGATGGCCTCGAGCGGGTCGTATTGCGTGGCCGCGATGATGCGGACGTCCACCGAGATGGGCGCGGTGGCGCCGAGCGGCATGACGTGGCGCTGGTTGATCGCCGTGACGAGATGGCCTTGGGACTCGCGGGTCATTTCCGTCAGTTCGTTAAGGTAGAGCGTGCCGCCGTTTGCGCGGACGATCGCGCCGACGTGATTGCGCGGGGCACCGGGCAACGATCCTTCTTCGTAGCCTACCAATTCTTGCGTGAACAAATCGCCGCTGAGGCCGACGCAGTCGACCGTGATGAAGGGATCTTCTTTGCGCGCTCCGCCTTCATGCAGCGAGCGCGCGAGCGTCTCTTTGCCGGTGCCGGATTCGCCGACGATCATGACGGAGGCCGCGGAGCTCATCAATTGCCGGGTGCGCTGGTTTACCGTCGCCATCGCTTCGGAGTCGGCGACGATGGCGTCCATGGTGACGTCGGGCCGTACGCGGCGGTTCAGGTCGTCGAAGGAGACCTGCACGCGTTGCGCCTCTTCTTGAAATTCGGCGGTTTGTGCATCGCGCTCTTCGAGCTCCTGCTCGACCGTTTTCATTTGCATCGCTTCGCGGGCCCACTCGCCTTCTTCGGCCCACTCGTGATCGAACTTGGAAATGAACCGGCAGTGCGGGTCGCCCTTGCTCATGCATTCGGTTTCGACGGTAACGACGCGGCGCCCGACGATCTCGCTCACGTGGCCCGAGAGATAGCCCGCGGTGCTCCAACAGGCGCACTCTTTTGCGTCGGCCAGCGTCATGCGGTGCACGACGGCCTCGACGGAAGATTTCAGGATCAGTTCGCGGAACAGCGTTTTCTGTTCCAAATCAAACTCGAACTTCAGCGGTTCTGCCACGAAACGCCCTTGCACCTGGCCGAACACAAGGGCGGCCTGGAGGGCGAGCCGCGAGTTTTCGCCGAATGACTTATAGTGCCGGGATGCGTCGCGCCGACCCTGCTCGAAGCCGACGCGATACCGGATGTTTCGCGCACGGTCATGCCCCAATATATTGAGGAGGTGACGGCGCTCGACGGCCATCGTTTCGATATCGACGAAGTTGCCGGAACGGCCCAAAAGACTGAAACGGCCCCGTTTCGGATTTCCCTCAACCCACAGGTTGCGTTCCGCCTGCACATAGTGTGCAAGGACTGGTGGCAACTCCAGAAACACCTTGGAACTAAGTTTCGCCGGTCGCATGACGGTTCCCCCCTGTTGCGCCTTGATTCGGAGTGAGCCTACACACAATATCTGGGGTTGTCAAGCGTTGCACGGAGAGGGGGTTCTGAGGAAGATTTTATCATTTTTGACAACCAATTACTCTTCCGTGGGGTTAGGCACGAAACACTCGACCGAGCACTCTTTTTGTTCCACGAACGAGTCCCGAAAATGAGAATCGGCGGACTGCATAGAACGGGCAGTGTTCTATATAGGTTGTTACACCTGGAGCTACGCTTGTTCGAGGAGGCATCTCCCCCGCGCCGGTATCCACGGTAGGCATGTATAATCGCGCCTCGCGAAAATTGTGCGCGCTGAATCATCGAGGTTATTACGATGCAATCCGAAGAAGTGATCAAGGCCATCTTGTCGTTGCAGGCGCTGAGTTCTCTGGAATCGGGACTACGGCGTTCGGTTGCCGAACTGCTGGTGCGCATCTCGAAACCCCGCAGCATCGAGCGCGGGCAAGTCTGGCTGAAACGCGGGGAGCCTTCGGAGAACAAGGGCTACATCCTGCTGAAAGGCTCGGCGGATATTGAGAAGCCGACATCGCCGGTGACGACGTGCCACGCGCCCGAACTCATCGGCGAGGCGATGCAATTCAATCCGAAGCACGTGCGGACTGCGACAGTGAGCGCGGTCGAAGATTGCATCGCGTTGCGTTTTTTGTGGGACGATTTTTGGAAGGCCGTCGAGGAGTCGCTCGGCGAGGAGGATCGTCAGCGCGTGCGGACGGCAATTGAAAACCACGCGTGGGCGCACTTCGCGGAGTAACGCGGGATTTACAGTGACGCCAGAAATACACCGTGACGCAAGAACTACCCAGTGACGCGCGCGAAAAATGAGAATGCGCCGCCGCGCCTCGTTGGGGCGTATGGCACGGCGGCGCCGGTGCGGGAAAAGTGAGCGACGAACTGGCGTTTGCCGCGCGGGTTAGAAAATGCCGAGCGACTTAGAAGATGCCCAGCACGCCGCCGAAGATGCCGTCAAACACGCCGGTCACCAGGGCGATAATCTGATCGAGGAACCCAAGAAAAAAATCGACGATCTGCATTGTCACACTCCTTGTTGGTCTGGTCTGTGTTCATCCATGAATCTGGCCCCCATTGGGGCCGCACTCCTATTTACTATTCGCTTGGGCAATCGTTACGGACGAGTCGATGCATAGCGGGGACTCCGAGGTCAGGCGCGATGCCGTGACGCAGGCGAAAATCTGGATTGG
>JBGTJY010000354.1:0-7286 GCA_041744855.1 Candidatus Hydrogenedentales bacterium | reverse complement strand
AACAGTCTCGAGCCAAAACAACTCAGCATCCTAACAAATCTAATCGGCAGCCAACGTTTTTCATCCCCCGTGCTCCCCGTGACCCCGTGGTGAAACGACTACAAATCGTGCTGCATTGCCACGCGTTTGTCCGCGGCGAATCCTTCCGCGATTTCGTTGTCAAGAATCGCCCGCAGTCCCGCCGATAGCTCCGCGTCGCTCAAGATTCGGAATCCCATCCGCGTATAGAACGGCGCGTTCCACGGCAAGTGGCGAAAGGTGGTCAACGTCACGGGACCCCGCCGGTTCGCGCGCGCCCACGCGATCACCGCCTCGACCAGTTGCGTCCCCAATCCCCGTCGCCCGTGCTCGAGCAGCACATCGAGTTCTTCAAGATGCGCATGCCCCTCGAGGGCTTCCACCAACGCAAACCCGACCGGCGTATTGGAAGCGTCCACCGCCACCCAAAGCGTCCCCGCCCGTTGTGCCTCCGCAAACGATTCGACCGAGGTCGGATCTCCATCGATACTCGGTGGGACATCCTCGACCGGAAACAACGCCGCCGCCGCAACTTCGATCGCGGGCAAACACCCTACTTCCTCCGGCAACGCAAGCCGAACGCAGTACCCGTCCGCCCTATCAGCCTCCCGCACGCGGGACTACTCCCGTCATCGTCATCGTCATCGTAATCGTAATCGTAATCGTTCAGATGAAATCGCGACTCGTCGCGAGCGATGTCGCAAACATTCGGACATTCCAATTAGCCATTGGAAGTGAATCGTTCGAGTGGGTTCTCGCGACCGACGCACTGCCTTTGATTGCGGACTGCGAACTCAAGTCCCCGCAGCATGCGCCGCGGTGTATTCCCGCCCGCGCACGACATACGCCGCCAACGCAACGAACCCGGCCATGATCCCAATCAACGTAAAAAACGCGGGGATTGGTTGGACCTCGACGATCAGCTTGCCGACGCCCAAGGCCTGCGCCGCCATCTCGAGCACACTCGGCATGCCCTCGACTTCGGGCATGATCGCCGTAACGTACTTGTCGATGGTCAAGAAATCGACATAGCCCGGCAAGGCCAGTGCGATACGTTGCCAGAAAAACACCAGCACGATGCCCCAGATGATCGGCCGCTTCATGAACGCCCCGAGAAACAGACTCAACGCGCCGTACGCGCCAAGGCCCATGACCATCGCGCCGAGGTACTTCGCTAGCATCGTCATGCTTTCCGAGTCCAGCGAAAAGTCCGCCAACTGGGTCGAGATGACAAACGTGAGCGTCAGCGAGACGCCCAACAACGCCGACACACCCAGCCAGTAGCCCATGAACTTGCCCAAAATCCACGCGGACCGAGGAATCGGCCGCGTCAGGATATACGGGAAGGTGTTCGACTCGATGTCCTCGCCGACCAGCGTCGACCCGAAGAACAGCGCCAGCAACGGCACGAGCGTGTTGATGTACATGAATTGCACGATGCGAACGAAGACCTGGCTGCCGTTCGGCTCGTAGAACAGGTCCTTCGAGAAAAACAGCGCGAGCGGAACGACAATCGGCAGATACGCCAGGAACGCGGCGAAATAGCTGATGCGGCGCCGCGGCAACGTATCGAGCGTGTGCATCGCCGCCGTAACGGCGAAGCGCGCGTAGGGCGCCGGTGTGCGCGTATCCAGCGGCGGCTTAGAGGTCGCGTTCACTGGCAGGCGCGTACGGGTCGGGTCGACGGCCCCGGTTCAACTCTTTGTCATAGGCACGCTTCGCGCGATTGCGCGCCTCCTTACGCAGGGACCGTTGCGCCCTCACCTCAATACTCTTCTCATTGGGAAACAGCGCTTCCGATGCATGGAACGCGAGTCCGATACCCCAACCCACCATCGGCCACAAAAACCAAGGATAGTCGAACCCTGTCATCAGATTGATCACGAATATGCCGCCGTTGACGATGCAATAGGCGCGGAAATGCTCAAAAAACTCCTTGCGCGCGGAATCGCGAACGCGTTGTTTCGCCCGGTCCAGCTCGCCGAGTGTCTCCTGCTCTTCAATCGCCTCACGCAGCCGGGTTAAAGTCACTCCCGACTTCGAGGCAATATCCTCGAGCTCTTCCATGCTCACGTCGTCGTGACTGCCTCGGCCCTCGAGCGCGCGCCGAATAATCGAAGTCACTTCGTCACTGGTGAATCGCCTGTTCGCACTTTCCATATCCAACCTCCTCGGCGGGGCCCTTGGGCCAAGTCATCATTCTAGTCCGATGGCCCACAGCCGACAAGTCGCTTGTCGTCTGGCACTTCAAAAGGTTGGACTAGCCGCCCGCCCCCAAGGTGTCACCCACCCCCGGGAACGCCAATCTCTCGATTGGCGACCAGCACCGAGTCGCCCACGCGGATCTCGCCGCCCTTTACCACGCTGCCATACACGCCGCCGCGGCAATCCGGCTCCAAGGCCTTCCGCAGCCCCGGGCATAGCTCATCCATCCGCCCGCAAGGCTCCGTTTCGCCGTTGACCCGAATCTCTATGTCCCCAACCGTTATCGACTTACCCATTAAATCCGGCGCACGCAGCCCCTCGATCAGCACATTCGCCCGCCGTGTGTGCCAAGGCAAATCCGCACCCAATTCGGCCATCGTCTCGTCCCATTGCTCCTTCGAGATCAACGTCACTCGACGGAGGCCCGAGGCGGAGGCGTTGCCTTGCAAGCCCTTCTCCGTCACCTCGAGCGAGCCCACCTCTTCCATGGGCCCACGGTGGGCCTGTTTCAACGCTATCCCCACCACCCTCGCTGTCATCGAAGTCACTCCCATGGTTACAGTCAAGTCCCTCGCGACATCCGTAGGTTCCCGGAAAAAAAAGTCGCGCGTAAAGTGAATAAAATGCCAATCCAGTTGTATTGGCACGGAGGGCGGATATATACATCCCTCTGTAGAGTCGTAATCGGGGCGCATCCTGTCGTACTCTCCGTCCGTGGCACCGGCATCGTTGGTTCACCATCCAATTGAATGGAGAAACAGTTGTGACTTTCACGCGCTATTTTGATGACAACAGTATAAACGAGCTTAAAGCTCAACCGCTGTTCAACCAGCGCCTGTTGCCGGACATTGTCGGAGGGTCGAGCGGAGCGCGCGTATTTCCCGCTATTCGGGACGGCGTGATGGACTTCTATCGTCGCGGGGGAAACCTCTTCAAGTTTCGCGCTAAGCACGGATTCTCTACCCACCACAAATACGCGTCGGTGCTGGCTTCAACTGGCCCCTACGTATTGGAACGCGATTTGACATCTTGTGTCCCCCTGTCGTCGTTCGCCGATGAATTTGTTTACAAACGCATAAAAGAAAACTGCGAGGTCTATGCGGGCGATGAAGCGAGGGCTGTAAGTTACCTGTACGACCGTTTCTCGTGGGCCCATGCGGCACCCGAAAATAATATCGTGGTACTGGATATTGAGATTTCGTTTGCGAATGCAGAGGACGAACAGCCGAGCGCCGACCGCACTCGGACCAAGACGGATCGAATCGACCTAGTCCTCTTTCATAAGGAGAACAAAGAACTGAGATTCGTAGAGGCAAAGTTGTTTACCAATCGTGAGACACGCGAGTCCCGCGAAGAAGAGGCACCGAAAGTGGTCGATCAATTGGAAAGATACCGCAACCACCTGAAGACTCAGCCAGTTCTCGAGCAATACAACAATTACGTCGCTACCATGAATAAGATATTCGGCTGCAATCTTCCCGTTCCAATCAACATAGATCGCGAACCGCGTCTCTATCTCTTTGGGTTCGATAGAGACCAAGAGCAGGGAAAATTGAAGAAAACAGAGGCCGCTCTGCGGAAACATGATGTTAAGTTCTACGTCAAGGGCCATCCCGATGATGTGAAAATCGACGCGATGTGGAATACATTGACGTAGCCCGATGACAAGCGCGCGTTGGCGGTTCCTGGAACTCAGAAAATTCCCGCCGCGAACAACCACGATGGAATTGTTGGGAATGCGAAAGTATCAGTGAAGCTTACAATTCATCGCGGTAGCCGAGAGATTGGTGGTTCCTGCGTCGAGCTCCGATCCGGCGAGAGCCGGATTATTCTCGACATCGGGATGCCGCTCACGAACCCTGACGGCGGATCCTTCGATATCCGAGAGTACGATGGGCTTCCAGGCGAAGAGTTGCTCGATCGCAAAGTCTTGCCGCGAGTCGACGGCTTGTACGATTGGCAAACACCTTCGATCGACGCCGTACTCATTTCCCATGCCCATCCGGATCACTATGGGTTCTTAAATTACGTTCACCCCCATGTCCCCATCTATTTGAGCGCGGGTACGCTGAAACTGATCGAAATCTCAGCATTGGTCTTTAAGAAGGAGAGCCCGCTGAAGAACACACGACTGTTTTCGTGGCCTTCGCAATTCCATGCTGGGGCCTTCACCGTCACACCGCATTTGGTCGATCACAGTGCGTTTAGCGCGTTCGCATTCGAGATCGAGGCTAGCGGGAAGCGCTTATTCTACTCCGGCGATTTCCGCGGCCATGGCCGTTTGGCTAGGGCTATGGAAGTGCTTTACCGCCAGGTGCGTCCAGGGATGGATGCCTTACTGATGGAAGGCACGACGCTGGGACGCGAACGAAAAGCGGTGCAAACGGAGGACGACTTATCTCGAGAAGCTGCGGCGCTTTTCCGAAAAACGGACGGCGCCGTCTTTGTCTATCAGTCGGGTCAAAACATTAGCCGGGCAGTCTCGTTCTTCAAGGCCGCGCTGAGTTCGCATCGATGTTTTGTACCCGACATTTACACCGCGCATGTGATGCGCGAACTTGGGCATTGCCCGGGTGGTGAGAAGTTGCCCTGGCCGGGAAAGCCAGGGTTCGACGCCATCAAGGTGTGGTATCCGAAACGGATATCAAGTCATCTTAATCGGCTCGGCCACGCGGAGACTCTCAAGTCCTTCCGATCCCACGAGATCAAACCCGAAACAGTTGCCATGAATGGCGCCAAGTACGTCCTACTGGTCCGGCCTGGAATGGAAGACGATCTGCGTGGGATTCCCGGCGTCAATGAGAGCACGCTGGTCTATTCGCTTTGGGAAGGCTATCGCGGGACTGACAAAACACGTCAGTTCTTGGAGGCCGCGAAAGCGCTGGGCATCACCGAGGAAACGCTTCACACCAGCGGCCACGCCGATCTCTCGAGCCTGCAGCGAATGGTTGATACCCTAAAACCGAAACAGCTCGTCCCGATTCACACCTTCCACCCCGACCAGTATGCGAAACATTTTGGATGCGATGTACGGACGCTGTGTGACGAAGAAGAATTGGATCTCTCTTGAACGAAGCTTTCGCAAGGTGTTTGGCCAGCATGACCATAACGTACTTCAAAAGCACCGACACGGCTCTACTCGAATTCGGCGACCAACCCGTCGAAGAGACGCGCGAAGTTTCAGAGAACATCTACGTTGAGTTGGACGCGACCGGAAATCTCGTCAGCATGACGATCGAGCATGCGAAACAATTCGGCAATTTGCCGGAAGTCGTCATTCAGGAAATCTGAGCGCCACCTTCTAATCGGTAAACTCACATCAGGCGCCCAACTTGTGCCAAGATGGGGCCTATGCTGGCACGCATTCAATCTTCGGCCATTTTCGGCATCGACGGTGTCCCCGTCTCCGTCGAGGTCGATAACTATCCTGGCCTGAACAAGCTCAAGATCGTCGGCCTGCCCGATGCCGCGGTCAAGGAAAGCCAGGAGCGCGGCACTTCCGCGGTGAAAAACTCCGGTTTTCGACTGCCCCGCGGCATGGTCGTCGTCAATCTGGCGCCAGCCGATTTGCGCAAGGAAGGCAGCGCGCTCGATCTGCCCATCGCGCTGGGCTTGCTCGTCGCGAGCGAACAGATTCACGGCGATCGCGTATCGAAGCGGGTTCAATTTGAAGAAGAAGAAATAGAATAAGAAATGCAGAATTCACGGTCGCTTATCGGTTTATGCATTCTGCTCGTAGTGATTGCGTCAATTGTGACGATTGTTGTTATTCAGAAGGGGAACGATCAGACTTCAGTCCCCGCTCCCGCGAACGAGAATGAGGAAATCGATACGAACGCCAGTTCAGCCGCCCCGGACCCCTCGACCACACTCGATCCGTATTTCGAGGTTCTGGCCGAGGACATGAACAAGTCGGCGGACGAAATGCTGGCGATTCTTGAACAATGGAGCGAAACCCTAATCCGAATAAAGGAGCAAGTTCGACAACTGGAGACAGAGACGCTAGAAGAAACCCTGACAAACTACCACAATGTGGAGATGTTCTACTGGCCTGGCAGTGATTTCGCGATGGGCATGACGGCAGATGTAGTTCCGGTTGCACCTGACGTTGGCGGCGAGGAAGTGAAGATGGTTCTCTCGAACCGCCGAACATCCAAGTTAATCGAAGAACTGTCGGGGCTGGCTCCGTCGCAAGCGGGTGAGTTGGTCAGCGTTCGATTGCGCGAATCGCTACATGCCTTTCGATCGATGTACGCCAGCGATATCCTCAACAATCCGATATTGCTCAACGGCACGAATTCGACGAGTGGTTTCACCTTTCGGATAAACGATCTCCCCGACGGTTCGCCGAGTTTTCAAGGTCTCCGGAAATCCATTTTTGGTCTTGTTCTGATCGCGGGTACGCTCGGCCTACACAGTGCTGGCGACGCTGTTCTTGAAGTCGCTGAGGAGGCTGCGCGTCAACGCGACGATCTACTCGCGCACCGTGGCGAGACCTACGACTCGCTTAAAGCCGTCGAGGCGCTCACTCGCGCAAGTCTCTACAACCGGCAGATTCTCAGTATTGGAATTGGCGCAATTCGGGGCACAAGCCAGTCCGCGATAGAAAGCTCGCTGGGCGGTGCGATGCACCGTTTTTTTTCAACCCTGCCTCCAGGCGTTGCTCCTGTGCCGGAATCGCCCTGGCATTCGATAAAGTTGAGTTCCTACCAAGCGACGATCTCACCGTTCGACATGCCCGCTTCGCGCGGCCCCGATTCGAATTTCTACCTGCCGCCGGACTACTCACTTTGGGAATTCGATTTCAAATACGCGCCCTTGGTCGATGATGAAGCGTTCGAAGAAATCTTGAATCACGCCCTCGACCGGGAGTAACGCAACCGAAATACTCTCCGACATTGATCAAGGCAGAATCGGCCGAGGTCTCTGACGACCCATTGCACTCGCTCCCGCCGGTTGTGCCAAGATGGGGCCTATGCTGGCCCGCATCCAATCTTCGGCCATTTTCGGCATCGACGGCGTCCCCGTGTCCGTCGAGGTCGACAACTACCCCGGCCTCAACA
>JBGTJY010000353.1:0-1660 GCA_041744855.1 Candidatus Hydrogenedentales bacterium | reverse complement strand
GAAATCTTGGATGGGGCCACCATTCGCCGCGAGCAGGTTTAGAAAACGTTGCGCATCTGGGGGTGTGCCGAGCACGAGCTGATACACGATTCGAAACGCGTAGGCATTCCGGAGGAGTAATGCGCCGGAGTTGACCCAGGACTTGCCGTGATTCCACCCGGCGACGTTCGGCGGGTTGAAGAGCCGCATGCCCATCAACTGCATGTAGACCGACGGACCGGACGGATCGGCGAATGCCTCGCCGATATCGAGGCCTTTCAAGATCGAAATGACATAATCCGCCGGAGTCTTGTACATCGTGTATCGGTTCGCGGGGTCGTAGAAACACTTGGAGAGGAAAATGCGGCGCAAGCAAGCCTTGATATCGTATGGGAAACGGCGCTGTGGATAGGGCGCGTCGTCGGAGCCGCGCATGTAGTCCGCGAGCTCGAGCACGACGGGGTCGGGTTCAGGCAAGAGTTGGATGTCGTGCGACACGAACCACCGTAGGAGTTTCCACGACATGTACACTGCGGTCGCGGGCAGATCGTTGTACGGCGGGGAAAGATCGTCCACATTCGGATTGACTGCGACGCGGCTCAGGATGAGGTCGATGACGTTGATCGTTTCCTGGCCGGTGAAGTTTTGTGGGACGATTTGGCCGAAGACGAATTTGTTTCCGGGCTCGTGGAAGAACGAGATGAATCCCGGTTCCGTCGAGTAGTCGGTCTCGCAGGAGAACATCGGGAAACTTTCGCCGGTGAGACATTTCGCGATTTCTTGCACGTCGTTTTCGCTGTAGTTGTTGACGCCCATGGAGAATAGTTCCATGAGCTCGCGCGAATAGTTTTCCTGCGGGCGGCCGGCGACGTTGAAGACGTTGTCGAGATAGACCAACATCGCGGGATCGCGCGTGATGTTGATGAGCAACTCGCGGAAATCGTCCACGCCCGTTCGACGGAACAGGTCGTTCTGGTCGCGCATCAGCTTGACGATGGTCTTCACGAGGCGCTGGGGATCGGGCGCGAGCGTGCCCGTTGTACACGGTTGCATGAACGGCTGACTGCCGTCGTTGCCGTAGTTGATGATCTCGGGAATGACGTTAAACAGCTTTTCGCTTTCAGACACCATGTGGTCGTGCAGGAAGAGGGTAAATTGTTCCTGCAACGGCTGCGAGGTGTATCGCATCCGGTAGAGCCAGTGTCCGAAGGCCGCCGATTCGTCCTCGGGATTTTTGACGCGCCCGAGATCGGAATTGTCGTTCGGTAAGTCGGCCAGTGGGGCGCCAATGAAAGACGGGCCGCCTGTCGCGGGCTGATCGAGATGGGGGTCTGCCGCGGCGATGTCGACGAGGGCGTCGACAGCGGCGTTGAGGGCATCCTGCGAGCCATCGCCCGCGGCGGTCGTACGCTCTTCGGGTCTACTGCCAAAGCCCGCGCGTCGCAGCAGATGGCCGGCTTCGTCTTCGGTCCACGGTCCGTCGACCCCAACCAGGTATTCGTCGAGCAACGCCATCGCCCTCACTCCCAATCCCACGTATTCGATGGTTCGCGGTGGGGAGTATACCAGAAGTCGATCTACGGCGATACGCCTTTTTTTAGTTTCTGTAACATGACGGGTGCGCCAGATTAGGTAGATGGGACTTATGGGAATTATGGGAAGTTATGGGAGATCGCGTGGG